>NZ_PVWO01000624.1 GCF_003003845.1 Chamaesiphon polymorphus CCALA 037
GTGGATGAGTGGATGAGGGGAGAGGGATGCTACAAGTTAGCTGCTGTGAAAAGGAATTGACGTAGCGGCGGAGGATGGGAGAGAGATAGGCATCGACGACGGTGGTGTCGCCGCGACTGACGAGTTTGATGAGGGGGCTGACTTGGTGGGAGAGGGAGATTTGGGTGAAGCCGATTTCGCGGGCGAGTTCGGCTATTTGGAGTTCGTGGGTGGGATAGCGATAAGCATGTAAAAAGACGATCGCACAAGCGCAGATGCCGTCGTCGTAAGCGGTTTGCAAAGATTGTTTTAAAGTATCGTCAACTTGCAGGGGGATTAATTCTTCGCCTTGTGCCGTATAGCGTTCGTTGACTTCGATGACTCGATCGTAGAGCATTTCTGGCAGCACGATCTCGCGGGCAAAAATCTGGGGACGATGTTGATAGCCAATTCGCAGAGCATCGCCGAAGCCTTTGGTAATTATGAGTAAAGTCGGATCGCCCGCACGTTCTAATAAGGCATTGGTGGCGACTGTCGTACCCATTTTAATACTCTCGATCGCCTCTGCCGGAATCGCCTCATCAGCAGTCAATCCCAAGATGTCGCGAATGCCTTGAATCGGTGCATCGGTATATCGACTGGGATTCTCCGATAGCAGTTTATGCACCAGCAGTTCGCCATCGGGACGCTGGGCAACGATATCTGTAAACGTACCACCCCGATCGATCCAAAATTGCCAGCGATGATTATTGATATCAGTCACGATCGTACCTGTAAATTAAGGGGTATTGTTGGAGCGAGGGTTGGAAGACTAGAGATAGACGAGGGACGGGGAGATAATTTCGAGATCTATGTATAATAGTCTACCGATCTACCTTAGTTGCCGTTGCTAATTTAAGGGATGATGCTCTGATTTTGCAACACTATTACTTCTCTTTTCCCGCTCCCCGCTTCCATCTCAAAACACTATTATCGAACATCCGTTAAAAGTGATACCATCAACGGCATATGGTTGACACCGACTCGATCGGTTGGTATTGCCCTTTTATGTGTGAAGAGTGAGATTGATATGAAGACTAACCCCCGCCGCATCCAGCCAAAACTCGCGTTAGCGATGGCATTATTGACCACTGTTACTAGCTTATTAGCTACCAGTTGTACCGACCCCCAAACGCCAGGAACTGGCGGAACGGGTGGCTCAACCACAGGCAGCACTAGCGGTCAAGGTTTAAAAATTGGAACTGTATTATCTAGTACTGGCGACTTAGCCTCGATCGCCCAGCCACTACCGATCGCCGTTAAAATGGCCGTAGATACCGTCAATAGTTGTGGTGGCATTAATGGCGCACCTGTTACTCTGATCTCAGAAGACGACCAAAGCGATCCGAGTGCGGGAGCTGCGGCAATGACCAAACTTTCGGAAGTAGATAAAGTTGCGGGTGTCGTTGGTGCATTTGGAAGTGGGATTTCTACCGCCGCCGCCGCTGTAGCTGTTAAAAATAAAGTGATGATTGTCTCCCCTGGGAGTACCAGTCCAGTATTTACCGAGCGAGCCAAAAAAGGCGAATATCAAGGTTATTGGGCGCGCACTGCCCCACCAGATACGTATCAAGCCCAAGCAATGGCGCAACTAGCCTCCAAACGAGGATTCAAACGAGTCGCCACGATCGCGATTAACAATGACTATGGCGTTGGCTTTGAACAGCAATTCGTCGCCGCCTTCAAAAAATTGGGCGGTACGATTACTAATGAAGCCAAACCCACCCGTTACGATGCCAAAGGCACCACCTTCGATTCGGAAGTCAAAGCCGCCTTTGAAGGCAAACCCCAAGCCTTGGCTGCGCTAGTATATCCCGATACTGGTTCCCTCCTGCTCAAAGCAGCTTACGAGCAAGGCTTGAGCAAAGGTGTGACGATTATGCTACCCGATGGTGCCTACTCACCAAAATTCCCCGATCAGGTCGGAAAATCAGCAGATGGCAAATTTATCATCGATGGGGCGATCGGTACCGTTCCTGGGGCACATGGCAAGGCTCTGGAGGCTTTTAATACCAAGTGGAACGCGACTGGAAAACCCCTCACTTCCTATCTCCAACATTCTTGGGATGCAGCGGCACTGATTATGCTCGCGGCACAAGCAGCCAAAACAAATACGGGTGAAGGCATTGCCAGCCAAATTCGCGAAGTTGCAGGCGGCTCTGGCAAGGAAGTTTCCGATCTATGTGAGGCGATTACCCTGCTCAAAGCTGGTACGAAAATCAACTATCAAGGTGCTAGTGGTAATGTCGATATCGACGCTCAAGGCGATGTCATCGGTACTTACGATATCTGGCAAGTTCAACCCGATGGTACGCTCAAAACGATCGACAAAGTAAACATCGCTGGAGCTGGAGCTGGAGCCATGGGGTGGGCCTTGACCTACCGGCGCCTCACGCCAACAAGCTCAAGGCGCATCGCAACGAGTTCCTTTTGTTTGCTCGTCTAACATTAAAATTCAGGAGGGTCGATCCGGCATCGCGCCGCGATGCCCGACGGTGATCACCGCAGGTGCCGCGCGTTTGAAGTCCGCGATGTTGGGCATCGCTGCGCTCCGTCCAACCCACTTGCCATGCAAGATTTCGCGCTGCGACGCAGTCAAGGCGAAGCGCGTGCAAAACGGGCCGCGTAGAACTCCAAGCGATCGCTATCGCTCACCATTGCCCTCAACTGCTTGTCTTCAACCAGCACACCCTTAACCTCCTCACGCTCAACTCAACTCAACTCAACTCGACCTCAGTCCCCAAACCCACAGGCGTCTGCTCCTGCGGGCACGACGCCCGCGCTCTACCCGGGGCCCCTGGGGAGCGGCGGGAGGCGGGCGAATCGCCCGAAGGGTTGGCCGCAGGGATGCGGCCAAGGTTTTTGACAGGCC
>NZ_PVWO01000625.1 GCF_003003845.1 Chamaesiphon polymorphus CCALA 037
GTGCGGGTGTCGGTATCTGTTTTAGTCGGATTATTTGGTGGGGTATTAGTCGATCGCGTCGGTGTGACAGGCGTCTGCGGAGTGCTGCTGGGCGTTGTCGGACTATTAGGCGTTGTCGGACTGACGGGCGGCAACTGACTATCGGGCGTTGACGGACTATTTTGAGCCACAGCGGGGAAGATCGCAGCTAGGTTTACCATTCCCAAAATGCACGCGGTAGCTAAGAAAAGTTGACGAGGTAGAGTAGATGTCATGACTGAATAAATAGTTGAGTTTGGACGCATCAAAACGATCGAGATCGCGACGATCTCGATCGCCTATTGAAGTAACTGCGCGACTAATCGATCGCGCTGTAATTAGTTGTTGTTACCGGACGATGGTGACATCTGTCCTTGGGGAACCGATTGAGGCATGGTATCGGACATTTCTGGCGATATGCCTTGCGGCATTTGATCCGATTGGCTTTGGCCATTTGGTATTTTTTGTTGCTGGTTTTGTCCCGGCAAGCTGATACTTACCACTTTATTTTTGTGGGCTTCAGATTTGGGCATCGTCAAGCATAGGACACCATTTTGGAAGTCAGCTTGAACTTTGTCATTTTGAATGGGAGCTGGTAGCGGAATAATCCGTTGAAACCGACCGTAACGAAACTCCGAACGCCGCATCCCCTTGTCTTCATTGTTAATTTGGGACTTGCGTTCGCCAGTAATTGCGACGGCATCTTCAGATACTTTGATATCCAAATCTTTGACATCGACACCGGGAACTTCCATCTGAAGTTTTACTTCATTTTCGGTTTCGTGGATCTCCGCAGCAGGGATGAAACTCATACCACTGACTTGACGATTGCCATCAGTTGATGACATCATCCGATCGAATAGTTGGTTCATCTGCTGTTGCATACTTTCGATTTCACGAAATGGTTCCCAACGCATGATTGCCATAATTTATACCTCCAGTAAAATTATTCAAGAGTGTAAAAAACACTCTTTTTGCTATCTATATTTAGGATATTCAGCCTGGTAATCGAGGAGATCGGTCTAAAGATAGAAATTGAATTTCAGGAGTCTAATTAGTAAATTAACCAGCGCGATCCTCAATTATTACCAGCCGGATCGGCAGCATTAATTAGCTCGGCTTTTTGCGCGTGTGGGGGTCGCTCGATAATTTGTGCGGCACTGGGACGACGCTCGCGTTGGGGAAGGTCGAGTTTGACAAAACCACCTGTGGCGATCGAATTATATAAAGCCCGAATAATCCGCACGTCGATCGATCCTTCGGCTCCAGATGGCTCTGGTTCGCGATCGTGGATAATGCAGTCGGAAAAATAGACAAACTCAGCCGCCACCTGATCGGTAGCTCCAAAAGTTTGGGTTTCAGTATCAGCTTCGATCGTAATCTTGTGTTCGATCTCGCCGCTGGATGCGTAGGCTGGCTTGACATATAAGTCGCCAAGCGTCCCGATGACTTGATAGGTAGACACCTTCGCCGCACCAAAACTACAGACAAAAGTTGCCAATCGATCGCCAGGAAAGCGCATAATTCCCGTAGTCATCTCCGGTACTTCGGCAAAACGTTCTTCGCCATTATTGGCACTGGTGGCAAAAACTTCGATCGGATCGGCTTGAAACAGATATCGTGCGGCATTGATGCAATAAATACCGATATCTTCGATCGTCCCACCACCTACTGCGGTGGAGAGTCGGGTATTGCCACCTTCAGTTTGTTGGCAAAATACCGAGTTAAAAATCCGAGGTTCGCCAATTTTACCCGATCGCAGCACCTCGATCGCTTGCATATTAGCTGGCTCGAAATGCAGACGGTAAGCAATCATCAACTTGACATTGTTGTCTTGAGCCGCTGCAATTGCCCGCTCGCATTCTTCGACCGTAACAGCCATCGGCTTCTCGCAGAGTACGTGGATACCTGCCTGAGCCGCTCTGACGATATAGTCGCAATGTATATGATTGGGCAAAGCAATATAGACAGCATCGATGCTACCACTAGCTAGCAACTCGTCGTACTCATCGTAACTATATGCACGATCGATCCCATATTTTTTGGCAATTTCGCTCCGCTTAGTCGGATCGTCAGAGACGATCGCGACTAGCTCGGAATTTTCGGCATGGTCGAAAGCGGGTAAAGCTGCTGCCTGTGCGTACCAACCTAGACCTACCACTGCGTAGCGAATTTTTGGCTGGGAAGATGAATTCGATCGAACTGAAGCATTTGTCATGTTGTCCCTCCTCTAACTACCGATGGAATTAACCAAACTGTGGATCTGGGGTGACGCCGCTGCTTTGGAGAACTGGTACATTCATCAAATTGCTCGCAGGTGGATTTTCTAGTGCCGAGGCTGCGCCACCTAAAGCTTGACGTGCTTGCTCGGTCGAAATTATCGTCCACCCAGCTCTCAACAGTTTTTGACAGGTGGCCCAACCCTTCGAGCCGTTGGGAATGAGATAATCTGGTACGCATAAATGAGGAAAAGCTGTATGAGGTTTCCAGGGATGGTAAGGTTCTAATCGGAGGTGAAGCGCAAGTTGCCCTTTAGAGCCAAACTTGGGAATCCAACAAATTTGTCCAGCCATTTCAGTGTCCTCCAATTGTCAATAGAGCGTGTAGCGATCGGCGATCTCGCTGGACTGTCGAGCGGCGAATCTCGATCGATTGCAAAAAGTCAAGTGTTTTTTACATGACTTATATTTCTAAAGCTACTTAAAAAAAAAATCAAACAGCTCTGTCAAAGGTAAGAGCTTTGGAAGATAAAATAAATCTCTATAATTGTTACTAAATTGACTAAAAATCGCCATTGCCAGTTAATCCCTCAGTACTTATAACTGCCCAGCGAGTGCGGCTTAGCCGTTTGCTCGATCGATTA
>NZ_PVWO01000135.1 GCF_003003845.1 Chamaesiphon polymorphus CCALA 037
GGTTGACGATGGCTACCATGATTTTGGTAAATATGGCTAGTCTACCCGGTGAAGATCGCAAATATGCTTGGCTCGATCACGCGCCTTGGCATGGTTATACGATCGCCGATTTAGTTTTCCCATTTTTCCTGTATATTATCGGCGTTTCGATGGCCTTTTCGTTGGCCAAATATACGAGTGGAGATGTGCCGATTTCTTCGCAAGTATATTGGCAAATTCTTCGCCGCAGTGCGATCTTATTTGGCTTAGGTTTGATTCTAAATAATTTAGTCTGGAATTATAACCTTACTGAGCCAAAGTTCTTTGCCAATCTCGATAATCTCCGGATTATGGGCGTATTGCAAAGGATTGGAATTGCTTTTTTCTTGGCTTCGATCGCTATTTTAGCTCTAGCTCAACGATGGATTTGGATCTTAGCTGGTGGGATTTTAGTTGGGTATTGGGCAATTTTGACTTTTATTCCTGCCTTAGATAATAGCGATGGTGTATTTAGCCAATTTGGTAACTTTGGAGCTTATGTCGATCGATTAATTATCACGCCAGCACATTTACATAAAGGTTCCAAAAATCTCAGCGATCCAGAGGGATTATTTAGTACTTTGCCCGCGATCGCGAGCATTTTATTTGGTTATCTAACTGGAACTTGGTTGAAACGTCAGCCTGTAACTACCCGAACTAGTGCCAGTCTCCTGATGTACGGATTGGCAGCGGTAGTTATCGGGTTAGTTTGGAATAGTTTCTTCCCGATTAATAAGAAGCTGTGGACGAGTTCGTATGTGTTATTTACAACTGGATGGGGTTTAATTTCGCTGGCTGCTTGTTACGAATTAGTCGATGTTCGTAAATATCGGCAGTGGTTTAAACCATTGGAAATTATGGGTTTGAATGCAATTTTTATCTACGTGGCTTCGATCGTCTTAATTAAATTATTGATGGTCAATCAAATTGTCAAAGATACATCTATTTATGTATGGTTGAGTACGCAGTTGTTTGGCTGGGCGGGTGCGATTAATAGTGGTGTCTTATTTGCGATCGCGACTGTTCTGTTATGGTTGGGTGTCGCTTATCTCATGTATCGCCAGCGATGGTTTTTAAAAATCTAATCGCGATCTCCCTAGTGGTGTGTGGTGCAAATATAGGTAGTATTTGGGGGAGTGGATGGATTGGTAATGGGTGAACGCTGGTGTATCCGATCGACTATTCACTATCCACTATCCACTATCCACTATTCACTATCCCCTAAGCCAAATTTCGCTCCAACGGTAACATTGGCACCTAATCGGGGAACAATAGGCAAGACATCTTCAAATAAAGATACTAGCCAAGCTATGGATGCGGAAGAACTATTGTGGCGATATCGTGGTGGCGAGCGGGACTTTAGCTCGGTCGATCTGAGTGGATTTAGTTTGGTTTCCCAAGACTTAATCGATATCGTGCTCAACCAAGCCGATTTACGCAAAAGCAATCTTACATTTGCCTATCTCAATCGCGCTCAGTTACTCAAAACCAACCTTTCTAGCTGCAAACTAGGCGGCGCGACATTAATTAGAGCAGATCTCCAAGGTGCTAACCTTCGCGATGCGGACTTGCATGGAGCCAGTCTCCAATTTGCCGATTTTCGCGGTGCCGATATGACATGGGTAAATCTCCTCGACGCCAATTTGATGGATGCAGACTTACGCAATGTCAATCTCAGCGGTGCTAATCTCAGCGGTGCTTGTTTGCGTGCGGCTAACTTTCGCGAAGAAAAACGCAGTTATAATACCAATCTGCGTAGTGCTAAACTGTGTCGAGCCGATCTGCGCAATGCTAACATGGCTGGAGCAAATTTATCGAAAGTCGATCTCAGTTATGCCAATCTGACTGAGGCAAACCTTAAAGGAACAGATCTCACTGGCGCAAATCTAACAGGTGCCAAATTAACGAGCGCAATTCTCACTGAAGCCAATTTACACGAGGCAAATCTTCCTCACGCCGATCTCTCTTTAGCAAAACTCGAGCGGGCGATCGTTACAGCGTGTGACATGACAGGTGCCAATCTGAGTAGAGCGATCATGTCAAAAATTAAGTTGGCAAATACTAATTTGAGTTATGCAGATCTCACGGATGCACGGATGCATCATGCCGATCTGACGCGCACGATTTTGTGTTATTCGACGATGATTAATGTCGAACTAATCGAGGCACATTTAGCTAAAACAGATCTCGAAGATGCCAACTTAACCAGTGCTAATTTGATGCGTGCGGAAATGAGTAGTGCTAGTATGGTCGGGACGATTCTCACTGGTGCTAAGATGCCTGACGGCAGGCTGTATGCTAACGTTTAATGGCTACATTATTAGATAAAGACCGATAATTTTCTCTTTTCCTTGGCGATCGCTTATAGTAAGAGCGAATGTCCATGTTGAAATTTTAATGGCATTCGTTATCTATGTAGCGATCGCCATTTTTTTGTCGGCCAGCAGATTTCATCCAAAAGCGTCGATCGATCGATTCTGTCAATCTAGTACGCTCGTCTGCACGCAACCCCATCTTCGCCACCATCTGGCATCTACAGCTACAATAGGAACATCCCCGCCAGCTACTAACGAGCGGTGAGATGCGGCAGTTTTTTGGTAGAAATTGTTCGAGTCTTCTGAGAACTATAAACATAGCCTAAAACTTATAATCAGATATGTGGTTAGTCGGAATTATTGTCTGTTTTGGGTGGATTTTTTCGCTCTGCCTGCATGAATTCGGGCACGCGATCGTGGCTTATTGGGGTGGCGATACCTCCGTTAAGAGCAAAGGTTATCTTACCTTCAATCCGCTTAAATACACCGATCCTGGTTACAGTCTGGTGCTACCCGTCCTATTTTTATTGATGGGTGGGATCGGGTTGCCAGGTGGAGCTGTTTATATCAACCAGCACAAATTAAGAAATCGGTGGTGGCAAAGTGCCGTCTCTGCGGCAGGGCCGAGTGCTAATATTCTCATTGCGCTAGTATTGGCAATTCTGCTAGGTATTTTTACCGACGATAATTTACTCAATGTCGAGCGGCTCAATTCGGAATTATTTTGGGCGAGTAGTTTAGCTTTTCTAGTTTATTTACAAATTTTTGCGGCGATCTTTAATTTATTACCGATGCCGGGACTCGACGGTTATGGTATTATCGAACCTTGGTTGTCAGAACATGTCCAAGCTAAATTTAATGGCTACAGGAAGTATAGTCTTCTAGTTCTTATCGGGTTGTTTTGGTTCGTTCCGGCGTTCAATTATTTTATTTTCAATTTTGTCAGCCTGGTAACGAGTACCTTAAATGTACCGGAATCTTTAGTTAGTAATGGTTCGGCAGTATTTCGAGAGCCGATTAATAAAGCGATCGCGTTAGTAATTTTAGTCGGCCTAGGTTTGGGTCTAAATACGCCCGAAAACAAAGCAATTCAACAAGGGAAAAAATCGATCGAGCAGCAGCAGTATCAAGCAGCGATCGACTCATTCGATCGAGCGATTCAAATTCGACCGGATGGAGCTGAGGCTTGGTTACAGAAAGGTTATTGTTTGTGGCAGCTCGAACTGTTCGATCGAGCGAGCGAGTGTTATCGAAAAGTTATCGCGATCGATGAAGATAATGAATACGCTTATCTAGGTTTAGGTGTCAATCTCTTAAATATCGAAAAATATCCAGAAGCCATTTTTTACCTAGAGAAACTCATTAAATTAGATCCCAAACATAGTGATGCTTATTACTATCTAGGATTAGCCCATCAGCGATCGCAAAATCTCGTCTTTGCAGATGAAGCATTGAGTAAAGCTCTATCTTTAGCTCCCAAAAGATTAGATGTATTACAGGCTAAAGCTACGTTAATGCACGACATAGAAAATTATGAAGCTGCGATAACTACCTATCAAAAAATAGTTGAGATCGATCCTAATAATGCACCCGTACATTATGATTTAGCCTGCTGCTATGCTTTACAAGGGCAAAGCGATTTAGCAATCTCTCATCTAGAACGCGCGCTCGCACTCAAACCAGAGCAGTTGAAGGAGCACGCTCGTATCGATCCAGATTTTGATTTGTTACGCAAAAATTTAATTTTTAAAAACCTTATCGCCTAAGTAAAGTAGAGATCGAGCAGATAGCTCGATCTCGATCGATCGGACATTCGATTTATGAGTACCGATATCATGATGTATGCTGAGATCGAGATCGATGGCACTTGGCAGATCTTAAGAGAACCGCCGCACGATCTCGATCCGATTGACTCCAATACACGACAGCCAGACTTGAGTCCGGTATATTACGATCGTCAAAATTACGAGCTGTTCGCTATTCTCGCTGACGAACGGAATCCAACGGGGAGAACGGTAGACAATCGACTATTCGAGATCGTAGCCGCACCGCGTGGTTTGCCTGAAGATTTGAGTCCAGAACTTGGCGATGCACTCAGTGGTGAAAAAATTGCAGGCTGGCTGCTCTTAGCAGAGGTTTTGGAATTTGACTGGTATGGGAAGGTGATGCAATATGAGGCGATGGTAGACGCACGGGTGGCTCATTTGTTTGAAGAGAGTAAACCATTTCCAACCGCCGATCTGTGGCCAAAATATATCCCGATCGGTTATGCTGTTTGGGATTGCGATGGTGTCACCGTAAGGTGGACTGATACTTATGCCGCTGCGGCGGAAGATTTTATCGACTTCTTGGAGAAGTTACGTCAACTCGGCGAACCATCAAAAATTCGGTTGGTATTTAGGTTTTGGTAATTGGTTGTAGATTCGCTTAAAATCATGACCTCGATAAATTTGGCGACTCAACTACTGGAAAACTCTCAAAATTTCGATGTACCCAATCCATTCCTACTTCATTATTTAATTTGATTTTCTGGGGAGTATCGGGATAAATCTTTGTTAGAATATCGGCATCTTGGTCGATAACTACTTTAACCACATCTAAAAACTGCTTGCCCATCAGTTTGAAAATGGGACTCTTTGGTTGTCCGAACAATAATACATAAGTCCGCGTTTTATTTTCTGCCTCTGGTATAAATAAGTGACACTGAGCCACAGTTCCCACGGGGAGATCGCCATGAAAAATCACCAAATGCGGAAAATAGTTTTCTAAATGTGCCGATAATACTTGCGGCATCGTAAATAGAGCTGGGTTTTTGAGTTTTTCCCGAAGGCTATTCGGTGCTGTGGGCATATCATAGTAAGCATGAGAATGATGCCCCTCATCGATGAATTTCTCGAATTGCACTTCAGTAATTTTAAACATCTCTCGATGCGTACCATTCTGATGATTGTAATCGTGCATATTCAATAGCATCGATCGCAAGTCAGTCTCGACGCTACAATCTCCGGTAGCACCGACAAAATCGTAACTAGCTGCAATTTTATTGAGAATATTGGGAATCGGTATTTTAGGCTCGCAGCCTCCATACGACCAAATAAAATCACCTTGAATTATTAGTTCTAATGGTGCTACTTGCGGTAGTGTTTGCTTATTAGAACCTGGTAAAATAGTTCGACCTTCGGCATCGAATTCGAGCGCGTGAAAGGGACAAACTACCGTACTCGATCGATTGGGTTTTTCTTCACACCAACCAGCCGAAAGCATCGCACCCATGTGAGGACAAGCATTTTCCAGCGCATTGACATTTCCTTGGAGATCTTTCCACAAGACATAATCTTTGCCATACAGCGATACTTTTTGGGGTTTATTCACTGCTAGCATGGATTTGTGAGCTAACAGCCAGGGTGCGCCTTGGAGCATATTCATGGGTTAGTGAATAGTGAATAGTGAATAGTGAATAGTGAATAGTGAATAGTGAATAGTGGATAGTGAATAGTGGATAATCGATCGAGATCTGTTAAGGATAGGTTGATGCTATCGATGTTGTTTATGCTAACAATTGACACTCAAACCTGTCTACCTCAGAGATGTGACTTTGGTTTTTAACCCAATCCAGGTATCGCCAGCGGCGAGGCTACATCTATAAAATGTGGCAGATTGGCAAATTGATATGACAATTTTATGAATAGATCCTCGCAAATGTCAAGCCCCAATTCGCTGCGGCGTCAACCCAAACAACAACGCGGCCAACAACGAGTTGCCAAAATCCTCACCGCAGCCGCAGAAGTCTTTGCTCAAGTGGGTTATAGCGCGGCAACTACCCAACAAATAGCCGAGCGAGCCAGTACCGCAGTTGGCTCGATTTATCAATTTTTCCCCGACAAATTGGCGATCTTTCACGCTCTAGAAGCCGAGCATATGGAACGCATCGCGATCGTCAATGCCGAACTCCTGAGCAAAGATATCCGCCGTCCCCTACTCCAAACGATCGATGAAATGGTCGATACTCACGCCCAGTATTTCGAGCATCCCATTCCCAGAATTGTTTATTTGCAGTACTTTCTCGCACCAATACCAGGATTATTCGCTTTATTCGATGACAAATTCGATCGGTTATTAATCTCCCAATTTGCCGATCTCTGCCAACAGCGCAACCCCCAGCTCGATCGCGATCGCAGCGAACTCATCGCTGAAGTCTTCCACCGCACCTATAACTGCTTGCTACTAGTCGCACTCAAAAGTAATGGCGAACATCGTCAAAAGCTATACGCAGAGCTAAAAAATTTGCTTTACGTCTATCTCAATCCTTATATCGGTGACGATCTACTTTTGCACACCAAAGTAATGATATGTGAACATTGCGGGAGCGATCGGGTTGCAAAAAACGGACATAGACATGGCAAGCAACGCTATATTTGCAGGGCTTGTGGCAAACAATTTGCCGATAGCTATAGCTTGCGTGGTTATCCTCCAGAAATTAAGCAACAGTGTTTGGCATTGCATCAGCAAGGGATGAGTTTTCGCCAGATCGAACGCCAAACTGGAGTGTCGCACAATACGGTAATTAACTGGGTGGCTGCGGCGAGTTAATTGAAGGCAGATAGGGCGGCTACTTGGTTCCGTCTGTGTTTTGCGACCTTTTCCCGATCGGGTGGGCGCATCCTGCTAGGCTAGGTGAAGTGTTAGGGTGGGATTAATTGTGACAATTCATTAGCTGTCATAGATCCTAGCCACCTTACTTTCTGTCACAATCGATCGCCGATCGCGATCGACAACAGCTAATCTAGACATATAGAAACAACTAACTGATGTCATTGGACGCAGTTTAGAACGCGGAAAGCTTATAAAGATAATTACTATGACAACTGCCAGATTAGCCAACTATCCTTACGCAATTTCTCAGCAAGAAGCTCAAAATATCAGTCAGACGATCGATTATACACAGATAAATTCTCTGCCCGAAGTCTGGCCGATTGTCGCTGCCAAATGTGGAGATATCGTCGCGCTAAATGCCCCACATATTAAGCCAGCAATTAGCATGACCTATCGAGAGGTAGCTACTCAAATTAAGTTATTTGCCACTGGTTTACAAAGCTTAGGAATTAAGCCACATACTGGCGTAGCGTTATTTGCCGATAATAGTCCACGTTGGTTGATTGCCGATCAGGGAATTATGACAACGGGGGCTTTTAATGCCGTCCGGAGTTCGCAAGCTGAAACGCAAGAATTACTAGCGATTTTAGATAACAGCCAAGCACAAGTTTTAGTAATTGAAGATCTAAAAACTCTCAACAAGTTAAGCGATCGATTGGCTGATTTGCCGATTAAATTAATTATTCTCCTTTCTGACGAAAACACCGATTTAGAACTGCCAATTAAACTGCTTAACTTCAGCCAGACGATCGATCTCGGTCGCAGTTCCCAATTTCAACCAGTGTCGATCGCTAAAACAGATTTAGCCACGCTCATTTACACTTCTGGCACATCTGGCAATCCCAAAGGCGTAATGCTCACCCATGCCAATCTGTTGCACCAAATTAATACCTGCGGTACGGTCATTCCCGCCACACCAGGCTCGCGAGTCTTGAGCATCTTACCCTCTTGGCATAGCTACGAGCGATCGTGCGAATATTATCTGCTCTCCCAAGGTTGTACTCAGACCTACACCAATATTCGCTATTTCAAGCAAGATTTAAAAGAATTTCAACCCGAATACCTCGTCGCAGTTCCTCGGCTCTCAGAATCGATTTATGAAGGCATTCAGAAGCAATTTCGCGAACAGCCCCCCAACAAACAAAAATTGGTCGCTCGTCTGCTGGCACTCAGCACCAAATACATCGAAGCCCGCCGGATCGTCCAAGGATTGAGCTTAGAATGTCTCAACCCCACTCTAGGTCAAAAATTAATTGCACGACTCCAGATGGCGATTTTAGCCCCCATTCACGCGATCGCCGACAAACTGATCTACAGCAAAATTCGAGCGGCTACTGGTGGCAAAATCAGATATATCATCAGCGGCGGTGGTTCTTTGGCCAAACATCTCGATCTCTTTTTTGAGATAATCGGCGTGAATATTCTCGTTGGCTATGGCTTGACCGAAACCGCCCCAATTACCAACGTCCGCCGTCCCTGGCAAAATCTCCGCCTCACATCAGGACAACCTTTACCAGGTACCGAAATCCGAATCGTCGATGTCGAGACCCGTCAGCCAGTCGCGATCGGTCAAAAGGGATTAGTAATGATTCGCGGGCCGCAAGTCATGCAAGGATATTACCGCGATCCGGAAGCCACTGCCAAAGCGATCGACGCTGACGGGTGGTTTAATAGCGGCGATCTGGGAATGCTCACCCCCAACAACGATCTGACCATTACCGGACGCGCCAAAGACACGATCGTGTTGAGCAATGGCGAAAATATCGAACCCACCCCGATCGAAGATGCTTGCCTCCGCAGCCCTTATATCAATCAAATCGTTCTCGTCGGGCAAGACCAAAAAGCCCTTGGCGCGCTGATCGTACCCAATTCCGAAGCCTTACACCAATGGGCGGTAAGTCAAAATCTCATCCCCACCCCAGTAGAAGCTACCAACCCAGCCAACGGTAGCGAGCCAAATATTCTGCTCGATAATCCACAAATTCTCAACAACACCCAAGTCATCGACCTCTATCGCGACGAACTCAACCGCGAAGTCAAAAACCGCCCTGGGTACCGGATCGACGATCGGATTGCCACCATCAAGCTCATCGCCGAGCCATTTAGCATCGAAAATGGCCTACTCACCCAAACCCTGAAAATTCGTCGTCCAGTTGTGATGGAGCGGTATCACGGTATGATTGACGAGATGTTCGCTCGCTAAACCGGGAATAGGGTATGGGGTAACGCCACTAGCCACTAAACCAATAGCCACTAGTCACCAAAATTACCTACAATCATGGATCTACCAGACTCTCAACTATTGCTCAAACGGGTCGTCAGTATCAAAGCTGTCGTAACTCAACGCTGGAAAGATGAAACCCAGCAACTATTGCAAACACAAATTAGCGACCTCGATGGCCAATTGCAACAATTAGAAATGCAAGGCCAAAGAGCAGTTGCCGAAATTCAAAAGCAAAACCTGCAACCCCCTGGCCCTCAAGTTATGCAACAGATTGAAAGCATTCAGATGCAAGTAAATCAGCAGAAAAGCGAACTGCTCGAACAAAAAAACATGGCCTTGCAACAACTCCAACAAGTTCAACTTCTCGAACTCAAACAGGAAGTCAATCAAGGCCAAGTTGAAGGTTATTTTGCAGTCAAACTCGGCGATAATTTAATTTCTAAAATGAATGTCGAAGTTCTACTTCACGATGGAGTAGTGATGGAGATTCGGGGGAATATTTAAGCAACGAAAACAATACTGGGCAATTTTCAATTGTCCAGTATTTTGGATTATCATCAACCAATAAAATGAACTAAATTGCAAGCTTTGTTTGTTGACACTGGATGCAATCCTGCTCAAGAAAAATTTATATATACAATAAATCCTGTGAAAAAAGTCAACGTTTTATTCTTGGATTTGTCAAACACCGATCTCAATTTTCAACAGAATAGAGAGGATACTGTTCATCATATCAGATCCATTGATTCAATACATCTTGAAGAAGAAAGCTCCCTAACAAATGCAAAAGAAAAACTTGTTAGATGTGATGATATTAAGTGGGATGTTTTTGTGGTCTGGGTTGAGAATAATAATTCTGATGTTTGCAATGATTTAGTCAATTTCAAAGATGAGCATCAAGCCCTGGATTTTCTGGGAATTATTGTTGTGTTCGGCTTTGAAGAAAATATTAAGCAAAAGGCTTGTGATGCAATGTTGGCAGGAATATATGCATTCGCTTATCCTTTTAATTCTTATATTCTATTAGCCTATATTGAATCAATAGGCTTAGAGATGAAAATATCAAGATCTCTTTTTCAGCTTAAACAAGACCTGCATGAAGCTAAAAGTTTTGATGAAATGCTGAGTTTTGCTGTTCTTGAATTAGAGACTAACCCAATAGTTGGATATAATAGAGCTACAATATCGCTAGTGGACAATCAAACTAGTGAAAGATATTTGTTAAGATATTGTCATCACCCTTCGGATCGAAATCCAGTTTCTAATTTAAACCCAGACAGACAACTCCTAAAAAAAATTAATAAAGATAAATTGATAAATAACGTCAATCGAAAAGGTGTGCTTATCATAGACGATCTTGACTACTTACGTAGCAATGACTCCAAGAAATTAGAAGAATTGGGATGGGTAAACACCGATGCAACTAACGATGTAAATTCTTGGGTCGGTTTTTCTGCTAAGCGTCAAAATAAAACTGTCGCCATTATAACGCTCGACCACAAAGCCCCAGGATATTATTCACGATATAGTGACAAACTTGTTCGGTTTGTAAATGGTTTTAGTGAGATCGTAGCGAATGATATTGTAGGTTTTTTGGTTAAAAGAAATGCAAGAGTAATTAGAGAAATCACATGCGACATTGGAAATAATCTAAAAAGTGACGATCTAATGCGTCAAATACTTCTTAAGTTGAAGGATGAACTTAACTGTGATAATTGCACCTACTTTAAAGTCGTTTTTCCTATTCATATCAATGAAATTTTTCTTGAAGAATGGATCTCAGCGAATAATGACACTGTTGAAGAGCAATCACCAAGAATTAAAAGATCTTTCAAGAAAGGAATGGGGATTGTAGGAGCTGTATTGACAGATGGAAAGAGTAGAATCGTGCCTCATGCACTAGAAAGTGCCGAGTTTGCACCAACTTTCGATCTTCCAGGCATGAATCTTTCTATGCTAGCTGTACCTGTGATACCTTACTTAGCTAAAGATGAGAGCCAGCACAACCGTATTATTGGGGTAATTAGTTGCTTTAAGGCAAGTAAGGATCACTTTACAATTTACGATCGAGATCTTGTTGAAGCTATTTCACGCAGTACGGCCACTGTCATTGAGCGCACAATGACTTTAGAATACTCGAATGATATCAGCAGTAAGATGAACGATCTTTTACTTAACAAAGACAAGACAAATTTACTTAGAAAAATTTGCGAACATGCATTGGAAGTAACAAGTGCTAGAGCCGCTGTTATTCATAGGTTAGAGTATTCCAAAATATTATCAAATGAAGATGAAGATAAATATAGGCTGACTGGCGAATTATATGCTTTTCCAGAAGGTGTCGATCGGCCACATCCTCGATTAGATGGACAAGGCACTACGGATATTGTAATTCGAGAAAAAAAGACAATAGAGTTTTCAGAGAGATCTAAAAATCTTGATTATATTTCACAAGAACTTCTCGAATTAGGAATCAAGTGTCAAATAGTTGTTCCTTTAATGATTAATAGTGAGGTAGGGAAACAGCAAATTATTGGGGCTTTGTACCTGAACAAATATTCAGATGTACCCTTTTCTGAAGTTGAAAAATTTGCACTTGAGCTTTTTGCAAGTCAGGCGGCAAGTACTATTTACCATCAAGAGTTTTTGTCTGAGAGAATAACTTGGACTAAAGCTAATACAGATCTTGCTAAAGCTATTGAGGCTATAGCTACCAGGAATGACCCATCACTAATTTTAAAAGATATTGCAAGTTATGCTTATTCGCTTGTAGGAGCAAGTTTTAGCTACTTGGCATTGTGTGACGATGAAGGTAATTTTGAGTATAAAGCTGCTTGGCCAGAATATATTCTGTCTGAATTAAACTCATTTTATGAAATTACAGATAATAAAGAGAAGATAAAAACTAAGGGAATTACAAGTCTTGCAGCTAAGGAAAAGAGGACTATTCTTATCTCAGATCTTCAGAAAGAAAAAAATGAGAACTCAGTATATTGGCAGCAATACATTGAATTTAGAGAAGGAACTCACTCCGAACTAGTTGTTCCAATCATAGTCAAAGAAGAATCAGTTGATAAGGTAATTGGTGTAATCAATCTTGAGCACGAAAAGCCTTATGCTTTTACTGATATACATAAAGAAATAATCGAACATTTCGCAAGGCAAGTTGCAATTGCATTCCAGAAAAAGAGTCTTATTGAGTCTGTAAATAATAAAAAC
>NZ_PVWO01000626.1 GCF_003003845.1 Chamaesiphon polymorphus CCALA 037
TGGCAAATGAAGATTGATGATGCTCGCTGTAAACTTACTTCTCTTTACCCTAATATTGAATTTTGACACTGCACTAGGTATCGACCGTCAGGACTAAATAGCGTCCGAATCGCCCAATGCTCGTGAGGAAGAATCTGCAAACATTCACCAGTTGCTAGATCCCAAATCCTAACTGTACCGTCAGCACTAGCACTCGCCAGTTGGCTCTCATCGGGACTGTAGGCGACCGAAAACACCCAATTGGTATGCCCGAGTAATACTTGGCTGCAATGACGCTCTACATTCGTTGCTGCCGGATCTGCCAGCAATCCAGGCAGATCGTAGATCCGAATCTGACAATCATCGCTACCGATCGCCAATCGGCAACCATCGCGACTAAATTTCATCCCCCGAAAAGTGTGAGTATGCGGCCCGATCGTGGCGATCTGCCGATTGGTTTGGACATCCCACAATCTGACCGTGCAATCTTCACTAGAGCTAGCCAAAATATTACCGTCACAGCTAAAAGCCAAGGCGCGAGTCCAATTAGTATGACCTTGAAAAATTGCCACCCTTTGACCGTCAGCAATCTGCCACAGCGAAACATCGCCATTGGTATCGCCAGTGGCTAGCAACTCGCCAGCCGGATGGTAGCTTGCCATAAAAATCCCCCCAAATGCTTGGGTAAACACACAACGATCGAATATCGCTGCGGTAAAATCGACCTGATGGAGATTGACATCGGCGAGATAAGCCGATCGAATTGGCAGCAAAGAGCAGTCTATATCTTTGAGGGTAGGTGTCTCGCCACAGCAATTGCGGAGCGTTCCATCGGCTCGATGGAGATCGTTCCTAGCAAATAGCTCGGTTGCTAATTCGATCGCTAAGTTGAGGATATTGCCAGCCAGATAGCCAGGGGGAATCGGATCTAGAGTGCGCCAGCGATCTAAAATCTGCCGCAAGTGTGCGTCCAGATCGGCTCGACTCGGCCAGAGATCGAGTAATCGATCGACAATCGGGCGTAAAATCGATTGAATTTGGGCGATGCGCAGATAATCTTTGGCTTGAGCCTTAATAATTGCGTAGGTATTGAGATGACAAAACCGTTGGAGCAGATCCGTTGCAGGTGGCTCGGTTGCAGATGGCGGTGACAGTTCGGCCACAAATCGATCGATCGATCGACCCGTGACATAGGTCGTCATTACAGGCTGAATCGACCAATCTCGATCGTGACAGATCGTCACGCAACGGCGCGATAAGGACTGGAGCGCGTTGATAATTTCCCCTGGCATCTGGGTATTGAGCGGCAAATTCGATCGCAACTCTGCACCAGTGACTGGTTCGCGTTCGATCGCCAACCAGTAAACTAGTTGCTGTTCGGTCTCAGACAGCCGCTCGAATTGACGCTTGAGGATATCATCAATATCTCGAAACTGAAGCTGACCTTGTTTCATCAGGGGATATAGTTCCAAGACTTTTTCGCCACCACCAGTTAGTTCGATTGCGGTAATGGCCGCGATTTTTAGAGCCAGCGGATTGCCAGCATAATGGGCGTGTACTTCTTGCCACATCTGCTCTGGTAATTGGGGACAACCATAGGCTTGCAGCAATTGATGTCCGGCTGCCGATGTTATCCCATTAACGGTCATCGACCGGACAAACTGGGGATTGACAATTTGTAACCTAGCGATCGTGTGCGGCTTTTCCCGACTAGTGAGCAGCGCACAACTTTGATGGGGCAGTTCGCCGATGGCTTTAAATAATCGATCGTAACCTTCATACCCGGGCAAATACTGACCGGATTCCACTTGTCCTGCCAGGATTGATTCGACATTATCTAGCACTAATAAACAGCGATTTTTTTTGAGGCACGCGATTAATAACTCAATTTGTTCGTCTAATGAATCTGGCAACTTGAGAATGGGTTGCTGACTCAAACACTCCAGCAGATCGGCGCAAAGTTCCTTAATTGGCGGTAGATTGAGCAAAGATCGCCACACGATCGCATCAAAGTAGCCGCCCACTTGACGAGCGATTTCGGCTGCCAGTGTAGTTTTGCCCATCCCGCCCATCCCGACCAGAAAAATCAGCCGACAATTGTCGTACAGACACCATTGAGTCAGCGTTACTAATTCCTCTGTTCGCCCATAAAAACGATCCAGCGCATCGAGTTCGCCGCTATATCTGAGTCCAAATCCGCTCGTTCTGCCAGCGGTTAGATTGGGACTAGATTGGTTCCTAGCCTCTCGATCGCTACCGCTGGCGGTTGCCTCAACTTGACTGGAAGTTGGCTCGGTGAGGACAGTACTATTTTCAGCCAGCTTAAATTCTGGCTGCTTTGCATACCACAATAGTACTGCTGCCAAACTCTTCTTAGTAACTTTTTGACCCAATTTTTGGCTCAAAGACTGCCATAACTGAGCACCAGTCTCCCGGATATATCCGGTCTGATATCGTCCGCTAGAGCGTTTCGAGGCTTTGCTAGCAGTGGGTGCTTCCGCATCTGCTCGTGCGGTTGTCGCTAAATTAGCTTTAGCCGCTGTGGCAATTTGTTGATAGCTTTCACCAGCAAGTACGCCACGGACAATTTGAACCTGAACCGGATTTAAGGATTTGGGAGCCAAAACTATTTCAATAATTGCGATAGCTCGATCGGCATCCATGCTTAAAGTTCGATTTTGGACTTCTTGATTATAGCGATCGTACCTTTTAACCTACTTTTTGCATACTTTTATAGCCATGAACTAGACATTCGATCGGTTAAATTTGGAATACAGAGTGTTTGTGTGTTCAACTTTTGATTTTTTTGGTCTAACTTCAACAACTGAGGTTACCTCCCAAATTAATCATCCCTGAGTATGGTCGATCTCTACCAGATCGATCGATTATACTTAGGGG
>NZ_PVWO01000627.1 GCF_003003845.1 Chamaesiphon polymorphus CCALA 037
GTTAAGGTTACAGGCTTGCTCATTGTCAAACTTTAACCCAATTTGACTACCTCTCTCCAAAATGAGCGAACCGTGAGCTTTAATGGCTGTTTCGGTAAAGTTATCAAACATTGCTATCTCCCCATATGCGATCGTACATGCAGATTTTTACAATCGTAACTCATCTAGATATAAATCTGTCCTGTTTGAGTGCTTTAATTAACTATTTTCAAATAGCAAGTCATTATTAAAAATCATTCATTAGCTTATCTAGTGCAGCAAGAAGCTAACGATCGTTCGCTCGTCGGGCAGTAAAGCATAGATTTAAGTTGCTACCTAACATGGCATCTGCCACTCCTCACTCACTACCCTCCCACCACCCCCGGAACCGCTTCGACGGTCGGGGAAAATGCTAGCTATGTGCGGCGGTGGCTGGCTCCGGCTTCCCCTCCCTCTCACACCACTTCGGCGCGGTTCCTGCGTTCCGCTCGCTCCGTCTCCTTCCTTCGTCAGTCGCTCCGCTTACTCCACTCCGTCACCACTACCTACGGGTGTTCGCTACGCGGTTCAATTCAATTAATAGTTAATAATTAATAGTTAATAGTTAATTTAGTATTCAATAAATTGGGTAATTTTAGTTAGTTGAAATTACTAAATATTTATCATTTAATGATAAAATTATACTAGTATAGTTAGCTAATTTATGTTGCTTAGTTCGCTGTTTTCTGGTTTAGAAACTATTGGGTTTAGTGGCTCCCGTCATTTGTCTGGGGCGGGTTTGGCTGCGCTCTCGTCACTGTTTCCGCTCGTTCCTAGCGGCTGTCATGTTGTGGTTGGTTGTGCCAGTGGTGCAGATTTAGCAGTGCGATCGGCCTTTGCTAGTGGCGGTCGGTTGTGCGTGTTTGCGGTCGAGTCGGGGCGGTGGGGTTCGGGTCGTTCGGCGTTTGCTCGGCGTTCGGCGGCTGTGGTTGCGGCGGTTCCCGCTGGTGGCTTGCTGGTAGTGGTTCCCTCCGGTGCAGCTCCGGCGGGGGTGGTGCCTTCGCGCTCTTTCTCTGGCTGTGGTTCCGGTTCTTGGGGTTCGGCTGCTTTGGCTCTGGGCACAGGGCGGCGGGTGCTGTTGTGGTTGCCTACTGGTGCCGTGCCTCCGGCGTGGTCTAGCGTGTCTTGGTCTAGCGTTGGTGGCTGGTGGTTGGGTGTTTCTAGTAGCGGTCAGTTATCACTTTTTAGTTAAGAATTAAGAGTTAAGAATTAAGAATTGATGCTCGATATTTCTGCTAATTAGTATTGATTGAAAATACAATTATTAGCGATTTAATGTTATAATTAATACATGTTTTCAAGACAAAGCGATCGCTTCCCTCTAGACAAGTTAAGCGATCGCTAAGTCAATCCAAAAAGTTGAATTAAAGGATCTATTTTGAGTATGACATATCCTCTCGCAAATCGCCCAGAGTTGGCGGCAGCTTCTAGCATCGTTTCTATGCTGGATTGCTTGGATACGGTTCAGTTAGTGAGTTTAAAAGCTAATTACGATCGGACGCGGTGGGAGTTATCGATCGCGGGCAAGCAGCTCGGCGCGGTCGAGAAAGTCCCTTCATGGCTATTCGATGAAACTTTCGAGGGCAATCCTACACACGTCTATGACTGCCACCCCTACGGGCAATGTACGACCCAGGCAGAAGCGATCGGGCGGTTGTTTGTCGGCTGGTTGGTAGAGCAAAAGATCGCCGAGCCGGAAGTCTGGACGATGGAGCCGCGAGGATTGGGCTTCGACTACATCTAATTTATCTGGGGCGGCTGCGCCGCCCCCCCCCACGCCGCTACACCTACAGATTAGAAATAGAGAAATGAACGACACACCAAGGATTTATGTCGCGGATTTGAGCGCGTACAACAACGGTCATTTACATGGAGAATGGATCGACTGCGATATCGATGCCGATGAGGTTAGAGAGCAGATTAAGACGATGTTAGCCGCTTCACCGATGCCCGACGCGGAGGAATGGGCGATCCACGATTATGAGGGTTTTCACGGGATAACAATTAGCGAGTATGAATCGCTCGATCGAGTAGTAGAACTAGCCGAAAAACTCGAAGAACATGGCGAAGCATTTGCGGCCTTTTTAGATTGCTATAGCTTTGAAGATATCGATGACTTTGAGGATCGATATCGAGGTTGTTATAAGAGTAAAGAAGACTTTGCCGAAGAAAGATATGAGGAAGATGGGACGACAAAACGAATTGAAGAAGCTGGTTTAAAATCTTGTTATATCGATTTTGAAATGGTAGCTAGAGATATGTTTATTAGTGGTTATTCAGGTATCGATCGCGGACATGAAACTTTGTATGTATTTAGCGATTATTAGTTATTTAATAATGGTAAAATAATAACAATCTCAAAGACAAAGCGATCGCGTACTTTCTCAGGGTGAGCGATCGCCTAGTCAATGAGTAATCCCAAACGCAAAATCAAGGATTAATTAAATTATGAAGCTAATTGAAGCCCGTGTAAATGGGAATCCTCGCCAAGTCAATACAAAATACGGCGAGAAGGCAGTGATGGACGTAGTTACAGCCGAAGGCACCGAGATCGCGATCTGGCGACCTGCTGGGGATATGGAAGTCATGGGGCGGATGAATGGGGAGCGGGTATCGATCGCCATTGACAGCAAAGGTAAAGCCTCACTCGTCGAACACGCCAGCACCAAACCCCAATCCGCTCAAAGTTCTAACACTACTACCGATCAGCCCAGCCGCAGCGCAGAGATCGCCGATTATATTCAGCGATTGGGAAAACTTTATAGCCATTGTCGCGCGACCTGAACTGGTCACTCCGTCCGTGGGAGCCTTCTCCCACTAAGGGATTCACACCCCTTACCCTTATATAA
>NZ_PVWO01000136.1 GCF_003003845.1 Chamaesiphon polymorphus CCALA 037
ATTGGCATAGGAAATTACACCACCCATAAAATATTCAGAACTGCCAGGTATATCGGTCAGCATCTGTCCCAAACCGCCACCAGTACATGATTCGGCGACAGAGAGAGTTTGTCCTTTGGCCTTTAACAAACCACCGACGACACTAGCCAAAGTATCCTCATCGTCACCATAGTAATGCACCCCCGCAATTTGTTTAATTTCTTGCGCGATCGGTTCTATGAGTGCATTTGCCTCTGCTTCATTTGCCGCTCTGGCGGAAATTCGCAATCGGACTTCGCCTTTGCCTGCGTAAGGCGCGACAGTGGGATTGGCAGAGTTAAACAGATGATTCACCTTTTCGGCTAAGGCGGCTTCGGGAATGCCAAAAAAGCGCAGACTGCGACTATAAATCGTATTTTGGCCGTAACCCTGAGTTTTTAAAAACGGAACGGCTGTATCCCGCCACATGCGTTGCATCTCGCGCGGGACGCCTGGAAAAGTAAAAATCGTCAATCCCGCTCGCGGCTGCCAAATCATTCCTGGTGCCGTCCCTGTCGGATTGGGCAAAACATCGGCACCTGCGGGTTGGAGTGCTTGTTTGCGGTTGCTCGGTGTCATGATTCGCCCACTTTGAGCAAATTTCTGCTGAATATCGGCGATGACTTCGGGATGTTCTACTAATGGAGTATTAAAATAACTAGCGATCGATTCTGTAGTCAAATCATCTGGCGTCGGCCCCAAACCACCTGTAAAAATTAAGATACTCGATCGATTAGCCGCAATCTCGATCGCTTGATGGACTCGATCGATATTATCCCCTACTACTGTTTGATAAAAGTGCGGTACTCCCAGCGCAGCGAGTTCTTTGGCTAAATATTGAGAATTACTATTAAGAATATCACCGAGCAATAATTCGGTACCGACACAGATTACTTCAGCAGCCATAAGTTAGTCAGGAGTGATAGGGGCGGGTGGGTACTAAGTAGAAAGGTGAAATTAAATGTAAAATGCTAGCCTTTTGCCCTCACCCCCAGCCCCTCTCCCAAGCTTGGGAGAGGGGAGCCAGAGCCGGAGGCGAGGGCGGGGTGAGGGCGATTTCGTCATTGTTACTTTAATTGTGTCCATCTACTTATTCGATCGCACAAAGCTAGCGATTTATCGAGTGCAGCGATCTTTATCTTTAATTAAACTTGTGCAACATTTACGTAATGAATAGTGAGAGTTACGTAGTAGTTACTCATATACTTTACTATACTCTCAACTTTATCCAAGCAAATGTCCCAAACCCTAACCCCTAAATCTTTCTTACAGCTTATCGTTCGCACTTCATTTCTGGGCTTCATTGTCTTTTGTGGTTTGAATCTGCTGCGTCAACCTGCATCTGCCCAGTCCCAAACCCAGCAGATTGTTAATGCTTATTTTAATGGTGGTTATGGTTACTGCGACGCTCAAATGTTAGCCACCGCTTGGCAAACTAACCCCTATGGAGCCAAAATTAGAGCGGGTAAAATGATTCTCGGTTATGCCGCCTTTCCAGGTCGCGTCTCCAATAAACTCGCAGCCGCACGCCGAGCTTATAGCGGACGAGGGGTGTGTAACTATAGTAGCGATTTTAGTTATGGAGATGCTGTGGCACTTGCCTCCCACTGGAATATCTCTGTCGAAACGGCTAAAGCCAGTCTGACGGGTAAATTAGAAGACGGTAACTTAGCCCTAGCCAAAAAAGTTGTCCGCGAAGCCCATCAAGCTGCTAAAAAATCCGATCGTAACCAGCCGATCTCCAATCGGGCGAGCACATCTAGTCTGACTAATCTATTTACCGGACGGGATAAATGTTTGGATATTATCAATGACGGTAGAAACAATCGAGTAACCATGGCGACATGTGGCAATTTTTCGGGTCAACAATGGACGCTATCGCCCAGTCGGACAAGTTCGGATACTTATCGATTGACAACTCAATTCACGGGCACAGATAAGTGTTTGGATATTATCAATGATGGTAGAAATAATCGATTGACTATGGCTACATGTGGTAATTTTTCCGGTCAACTTTGGACGCTATCGCCTAGTAGGAAAAATCCTGGTACGTATCGATTGACAACTCAATTTACAGGTATGAATAAATGTTTAGATATCATCAATGATGGTAGGAATAATCGATTGACGATGGCTCAATGCGGTGATTTCTCTGGACAATACTGGGCCAAGAGCGACACTCCATAACTTACAGCAGATTGCAAATTGATAAGGTACACCATAATGGATTCAGAAACCCGATTTCTTGCAAGAAGTCGGGTTTCTGTACCTCACAAACCTGAAAAGTGCTGTAATTGAGAATTAAGAGCAAAAGATCGTGACTGAGATTAATTGGAAAATTGGTATTGAGATCGAATTATTAGCCCCGCCGCGCAAAAGTCGTCTCGACTTAGCGCAGGCGATTAGCGATCGTTATCAAGGTAGCATTCGATCGTTTTTTCATCCTCAATCCGAGCCGAGCAAGGTACCAGGCGTGCCGATTTTTCATAATTTAACGATCGGTTATGAGGTATTAGATGCCCAGCAAAATTCGATCGCCAAATGTGTAGACGATCTGACATTACAAGCCGATCTCAATCGGAATGCCTTACCAAAAGCTGGTTGGTATCGGATCGTCAGTGATGACGAAAGATTATTGCGACTGATTAAACAGCAAGCAGATCCACAACTACCATTAACAGAAGTGATGCAACCGATCGCGCAGTTATTCGGCACTATGCCCGAATCTGGGCAAGGCGGGATGATTCGAGTTAATGATGAGGTCGGAGCTTCGATCGCGATCGCGGCCCCATTACCGGGCGAAAGAGAGCGACCCTGCGAGCTAATTACTGCTCCAATATCGACACATCATGCAGAGCGATTGGAAGAATTATTAAGTCTAGCTCGATCGCTTAATTTTACTGCTCCATTAGAGGGTGCGACTCACATTCATTTCGATGCAACCGCTCTACAATCGGCTCATGCGATCGCCAATCTTGTCAATTTACTCTGGATCTATGGCGATATTCTCAAACAATTGATGGGCACCAATCCGCATTGCCGACGCTTGGGTCGCTGGTCGAGTTCTTTAGTCGAAATAGTCTCAGTACCAGGCTTTCGCAATCTCACTTGGCCAGAAGTTCAGGCAAAATTACAGTTGGCAAATCTAACTAAATATTGCGATTTTAACCTAGTCAATTGTATTTACAATATTCCTAACAAAAACACGATCGAAGTGCGGATTTTACCAGTCTACCTTGAGAGTCAACCGATCGTTGAGGCTGCATCTTTATTTGCTGCAATTTTAGAGTGTTCGCTGGAGTCAAAAATCATCAAAACTAGAGAGATTAAGGTATGCTCGATCGAGAATACAAAATCTTTACTAGATATCTTACCTTTGTCTAAATCTCAGAAAAACGATTGGCTAGATCTTGCTAAAAAGGCCGTAAAGGATAAAAAATAATTGGCTTAATTTTGGATGTCTCCATGCAAAAACCCCCTCACTAGTGAGGGGGTTTCTTATCAATCTCAAACTCGAACAGATATTAACCGTTGATAGCAGGAGCAGTCAAAGCAACAGGAGTAGCTGAACCCGCTGCCAAGTCGAGCGGGAAGTTGTGAGCGTTACGCTCGTGCATGACTTCCATACCCAAGTTAGCGCGGTTGATGATGTCGGCCCAAGTGTTGATGC
This sequence comes from Chamaesiphon polymorphus CCALA 037, assembly GCF_003003845.1. Lineage (GTDB taxonomy): Bacteria > Cyanobacteriota > Cyanobacteriia > Cyanobacteriales > Chamaesiphonaceae > Chamaesiphon > Chamaesiphon polymorphus. Next base: position 3,689 of record NZ_PVWO01000136.1, read on the forward strand.
CACGACCTTGCGAATCAACTACCGATTGGTTGAAGTTGAAACCGTTGAGGTTGAACGCCATGGTGCTGACGCCCAAGGAAGTGAACCAGATGCCAACGACAGGCCATGCACCCAAGAAGAAGTGCAGTGCGCGGGAGTTGTTGAAGGAAGCGTATTGGAAAATTAAACGACCGAAGTAGCCGTGAGCTGCAACGATGTTGTAGGTTTCTTCTTCTTGACCGAATTTGTAACCATAGTTTTGGCTTTCAACTTCAGTTGTTTCACGAACTAAGGAAGAAGTTACCAAGGAACCGTGCATTGCGGAGAACAAGCTACCACCGAAGACACCAGCTACTCCCAACATGTGGAAGGGGTGCATGAGGATGTTGTGCTCGGCTTGGAAGACGATCATGAAGTTGAACGTACCGGAGATACCCAAAGGCATACCGTCGGAGAAAGAACCTTGACCGATTGGGTAGATCAAGAATACTGCGGTTGCTGCTGCAACAGGTGCGGAGTAAGCGACGCAGATCCAAGGACGCATACCTAAGCGGTAGGAAAGTTCCCACTCACGACCCATGTAGCAGAATACTCCGATGAGGAAGTGGAATACTACTAGTTGGTAGGGGCCGCCGTTGTATAACCACTCGTCTAAGGAAGCTGCTTCCCAGATGGGGTAGAAGTGTAAGCCGATGGCGTTGGAGGAAGGAATAACAGCACCGGAGATGATGTTGTTGCCGAACATTAAGGAACCTGCGACTGGTTCGCGGATGCCGTCGATGTCTACTGGGGGTGCGGCGATGAAGGCGATGATGAAGCAGATGGTGGCGGAGAGGAGGGTTGGTACCATCAGGACGCCGAACCAACCGACGTAGATGCGGTTTTCGGTGGAGGTTACCCAGCTACAGAAGCGTTCCCAGATGTTCGCTTCTTGGGTGCGTTGTAAGGTTGTGGTCATTGTTTTATGATTGCTTGTGTTCCTGGTGGAACGGTTTGTTGTTTATGTATGTCCTTAAGTTAACGCCTTTGTTAAGGTTTGTAAACCTTTCTCAGGTTTGCAGAGCTGATGACTCTCATCAGTTTTTGTTATGTCTGTCGTGCGAGTCATCCTCTGTACATATGGCGATCTGAGTTGAGTTGCTAACTACAACATCGATCTCGCGCAAATGAGGAACATGCTCTCCATCTATCATTTACCCATTGCCCTTCTCCCTACCACAAAATAATAGTAAGCAAGTATTGGTGCAAAATGTGAGTAGATCGGACGAATCGATCGAATCTACTGTTCGTCTTACTACGTCGATCGATAGGATCTGCGTCTGGTAATGATTTCAGCTTTTTACATCGAATCGATCGGGTTTGAGGCTCGATAATTGCACACTGACATTTGTAGCGGTCGCTCCAATTAGATCTCCAAAATGCTAAGTTTCGATCGATGAGTGCGTCGATAAAACTCACGTTCGATAATTAATCTACCAATTTAGGATATTAGGTCAGGGCGATATTAATTTTGAATTAACTCGTGTCGATAATAAAGAAAATAAGTAGAAATGTAGCCCTATAGACTGGCTGAGTCGATCTACAAATAACTTAGATTCTTAACCCCGTTATCTGCACATAGAAAATGACCCCGATCTTGCGTATCGTACTGTTTATCAATTTTGTAAATGCGCTGAGTTTGATCGCATTAATCCTGAATATCTATCACTATGGCAAACACTTTGGCTTGAGTGACTTCCAAACTAGCTTTCTGTTTGCAATTTATGCACTCTCTCAGTTTATAGCTGCTCCAATTATTGGTAAACTATCCGATCGATTTGGTCGCAAGCCACTATTAATTATTAGTCTAGCTGGGACGGTAATTGCCAATTTAGTTGTTGGGACTGCTAGTAATTCCATAGTCTTATTTGCCGCCCGATTCTTAGACGGCATTACTGGGGGTAATATTTCGGTGGCGCAAGCAATTATTACAGATATCACTAAACCACAAGAACGCGCGCGCGCTTTTGGTTTATTCGGCGCGTCATTAGGAATTGGGTTTATAGTCGGGCCATTAATTAGCTACTTTACTACTCAGATATCTTTAGGAGCACCTTTTTTAGCTTCTTCCTTGTTTGCGACAATTGCGCTGATTTTAACTATTTGGACGTTACCAGAAACACTCAAAGAGCCTGCGCCTAGAACCGATCGGATCTTCGATTGGGATCTGATGAAAAAAATGCTGTCTGGCTTTTCGATCCCTGGTGTTGGTGCATTGCTGATGGTAACTTTTCTGACAGGGACTACGTTTGGGATGTTTACATTTGGCTTTCAAGCTTATTTCCTGAAGGTACTCGATCGAGATTTACCTTCTTTCGATCTGTTATTTTTTAGCTTTGGTGTATTCGGGGCATTGATGCAAACGAAAGGTATTAAGTTATTAACTAAAAAATTCAGTGCTACCCAAATTATGTTTATGGGGCTATTTTTTAGAGGTGCCTGCTTTATATTGATGCCAGTGATTCCAAACGTCATTTATTTTGTGATGGTAAGCTTAATATTCTCAATTTTTAATTCACTAATTCAGCCAATGATTAGCAATCTAATCTCGCTTAACTCTAAACCATCAGAACAGGGAATGACAGCGGGATTGAACGCGGCATATTTAAGTATTTCAACGGGACTAGGCCCCGTCATTGCAGCACTTTTGGTAGACAAAAACACGATCGAAACTGCCGAGCGAGTAGCCAGACAGACTGGTTCGGCGGTGAGTATGCAGAGTTATGCTAGTTATGGCTATCCACTATATGTAGCTGGGATCTGTGCTTTTGGCGTATTACTTTTGGCAATTAGGACTCAGCGTCAATACAATCGGTTTAATGTTTGATCCGGCTGCATATTTTTAAGAGCTATCTTGCGATCCACGGTTGGCAATCGCATGGCGATTTCAATAACATGCTATTAAATAGCTCGCTCATCGAGCTTGTGAAAATTGAGAATATCCTCACAAATACCCCCGACTTCTTAAAGAAGTCGGGGGTATTTTTATAGCTATATTAAAATTGTGAAAGTTAAAATTATTTAAAAGAATTAGGTGGAGAATCGAAGCGGAGATAGATCGAAAAGACATTATCTCTTACGCCACCTCTAGTATTATCGGCATTGATACCGAGATCGGTTTCATTGCGATTCCAACTTAACGAAAGCGTCGGACTGTAAGAATTGGAGCCAAGGCGAATGCTGGCACTCGCGCCAAATGGAGATCGAGCGACATTATTATTTACTGGTGTATAGTAACCTGCTAAGACGAGTCCGTCGCTAATTCGCCACGAGGCATTAGTCGATATCAAATCGCCGATCGAATTGGTCAGCCCAGTGGCAATATAGTAATTAGTCCCGACTGAGACACTTCCCAGATTAGCTCTGGCACCGACGTTAACATAGCTATTGGCAGATTTGAAGCTAACTTCATCGAAGATTTTGGTACCATCGATCGCGTAGTTAAAGCCTGCAAATAGACTCATATTGTAAGCAGGATTTTTGCCGAGACTGAGTTGTTGGGAGATCGTGCCCGTAAGTTTGCTGTAGTATTCGGAGTCAGGATTGAGATAGCCAATTGCTCCCAGGTTGTAACTCAATTTGCCATCGACCTTAGTAAAATCGACGCCTGCATATGCCTTGTGTGCGCTGGCGACACTAGTATTATTGGGGTTGAAAATAAATCCCGTGTAGTAACGTAATACCGAATCGGCAGTGGTAATATTCCCCGTCGCACTCAGATGGGGAAAATAATTGGTACGTTCGCGGATCGTGGTACTAGAGATCGTATTGACTTCGCGTTCGTATGTAGTAAGGTAGGTTTGAACGTAAGCATTAGTAATTGTCGATGAGTCAAAATCAGTTTGATTCACTGCCGCAATCACTTCAGAATTGCTCTCAGGGCCACCTTCGCCGCCAGCAGCTAGTACCACCCGTTCGGGGCCAAGAAGTTGATAAACTGGTGAGACGATCGCGACTTGCCGCTCGATAACTGGCGAAAACCCAATCCAAATCCCATGATAGTTGGCACTGGTAAACCCATTTTCTTTGGGTGTTTTGCCCGTACCGATGCCGCTATAGTAAGCTGTAAAGCTATTTTCTGGAGTGCGATTGTTGTTGGTGGCTAAGATTAAATTGCGATCGACTGCTGTAGAGCCACCTTTTTTACCATTGGGGAGCGAGGTTTCGAGATCGGGTAATAACTCTGTAGCGGCAGAAATTGCCGCATTCCAACCCGAATTGGCATCGTTCAAAATATAGTTAAAGCCGCGTACCGTCCGGGAGATGGCAGTATTCGTACCGTTAGCGAGGATGACCTGATGGACGCGACCGATAGATACCATCGGTACGGTGGTGTTCGATTCAAATCGATCGAAACTACTAGTTTGCGACTGAGTATTCCCCGGTTGCGCGCCGATGCGCGGAAAGTAGAAATCCAAACCCATGAGTTGTCCGTCAGCACCACCTTGAAATCCCGGTTCTTTCATCGCCAATAATGAGGCGGGGGTGGCGATGTCTCCGAAGTTCGATGTGCTGGGAATCCGAGTTGGCAGCAGTGTTTGTTGATTTATCGTACTCTCATCGGTCTTTAGTCCTGGCAGATAACTACAAATTAGCTTTTCACCCGTGGCAGAAACAGAGCTGCCACCATTCATCCCTGCGAAACAGTCGCCAGTAAAGGAAATTTGCTGGCGCATCCCAAACAGGGTTTCGGGAATAATGGTAGTAGTCTTAATCGCACGTTGCTGGCGCAGGGTGCGGATTTGACTGTAGTTACTCCGATAGTCGAGCCGATAAACGCGCTTATTGGAGACGCTCTCTTGTGCTTGCACACCGAACGCGGTGGTGGCATTTAGGCCGACATCAGTGGTGCGACGATCGCCTGTTTCGATACCGCCAGTGACTTCGGTTTGGCTGCGATGGTTAATGGGAACATCATTGACAACGATCTGAGTCAGCGCGGGATTGAATTGGCCGAGATCGATTTGGCGGGGAGCGATGAGATAGCGCGGATCGGTAACGGTAGCTGGCGATGGCTGAAGTTTGGGATTTTGAATCGGCGTGGAATTTGGCTGCGGTAGCGCGGGAACGAGTGGCGCGCTAGGTGCGACAAATGGTCGATCGGTTGGTACAGGGGGAAAGGTGCGCGGAAATAATGGCAGCGTGAATAGATCGCCAGGTTGGAGCAGATTTAGCTGTTTGAGGTCGAAAATTTCGATATACTTGACCCAATCGATCGAGTCTGTCAAGGCAATCTGGTCTGCATTCGAGCTATTTTGACTATTTGGCACTGGAGCGGTAGGTGTGTCCGAATTTAGCCGCTTGAGGTCGAAGAGTTCGATATATTTGACCCAATCGATCGCCTCTTTTAGCGCGATCGTGTCTGCCAATGGGCGATTTTGTCGCTCTAAATAGCAAGATTTTAGTAAATTGGTTGACTTTTGTGCCGCGCCTGGATGAGCTGGCTGTGCTGGCAACAGTGGGAGAGCGCATCGAGCGTTAGTCGCGATCGCTTGAGGTTGCCAAAAACTCTGTTTGGGCTGCTCCATACCTTTGGTATCGCTCGGTACTAAATTGGGACTGGCTAGTGCCGATCGTTTAGTCAAATCTAACAACAGATAAGTAGTTAAAACAATTAGATAAACAATAAAAATTATCCGCGTATCCTGTGTAGAACCTATTTGTAGCGAGCGTATTAATAGCTTGCCAACAGAGTTATCGGATGTTAAATTAGTAGCAGGCACCCAGAGTTTTAGCATAACGATCGCACATATGAATTTCGAGCCAATTACATCAAAACAGTTCGATTTGTATATAATTGGCGATTGAATCGGTAAGGTAGATTTGTTTTTTAGTTAATCGATCGCGCGAAAATTTACATCGATCGATTGCGAGTCTAGATCGAAGTGGAGTTGTAAAAGTAATATTTTTAGGGCAGATTTATTAGCTCTATATGTAATTAATGTGCCCAAAGTAACAGCTAGATCGATCGAGATATTTTTTGTCGATTCTCTTTCAGAGAGGCTACGCCAACGCGATCGACTAATTAGGGAATAACAATAGTAACGGCTTTAGGCTGACCATCGAGATTATCGACAGTTTGTTTTGTTGAAACTGGCGTTGTTGTTGCTGGAGTGCCCAGCTCTGTTGCTGACTCAGCACCGATTTGATAACCAACACTAGTAGTATTAGGATTTGTCACTGTTAGTAGTCCCGCGCTGCCAATTGCCGAAGCCGCAGTTTCCGTACCATTGATGCTAGCCGTTCCTGCTGCGGAATTTTTGCCAACCGCGATCGCACTAGAGACACTATCGATTCTGGTACCGACATAGCTAACCGCTACCACCCCAATCGCGCGAGTACCATCGGCACGCGCCGCAACCGCCATCGAGGCGATCGCCAGACTAGATACGATCGCGCTCGCGATCGCCCCTTTGAATGCAGCTTTCATTTATGTTCGTGATGGAGATGAGGTATAATGGTGGATCTAGCCTAACTACTAGGTAATAGCCAGATCCACTCAAAAAGATCGATCCGGCAAGATCGATCTTTTTAGCTACTGACTAAGGAATAGTTACACCACCAGTACCGAGACGGAGATTGGGTCGTGCGGCAGCAGTATAGTTGTTACCTTGAATGGTACCGATGTTAGCATCTGCGGCAACAGTATAGCCAACAGCAGTAGCATTCAGGCCAGTTACGCCCAATTGGCCAGCACTACCAACAGCAACTGCGGAAAGACTGGTATCAGTAGTACGAGCTGTGGTAATCGCACTGTCTTTACCAACAGCTACTGCACCAGCAGTAGCTTCTACACGATTGCCAGTACTAAAGTCAGCGGAGATACTACCTGCGGCACCACCTTGTCCGGCATAAGCAGGAGTGGCGATTGCACCAGCAGCTAAAATTAAACCAGTCGCAAATACGATCGAAGCTTTCATGATTTTGTCCTTAATTGATACTGAATGTGTGAACAGATCGTTAGCGATCTGGGTTGTTACTAGCTTTTACAGATCTAGATAACTAGCTTGAAAAAATAACTCGCTTGGCGATATCGAACCGAAGATCGACAGTCCTGGTTGAATTTCTTAAGGAAGGGTAACGCCAGTGATTGGAGCCAAACTTGCCGCTCCACCCGTACCAAATTGGTTGGCTTGATTAGTAGCCAAAGTAGTACCAGTTTCAGCAGTACCTGTATAGAGCGCAGTTGCCTCATTAGCATTAGCCAAAGTAGCAGTACCACCGCCCCCAATAGCTGAAGTACGAGTTTCACCAGCAGTAGCAGTCTCAGTAAAACCAGTAGCTAAGGCGAAGTTTTTACCAACAGCAACGGAGCTGGACAAACGATCTACATCGGGAGTTGTTGCAGGCAGAGGACCGATCGCGCTGTTAGTAGCAGCAAATTTGATGCTGACGCTACCAGCCGCGCCGCCTTCACCAGCACGAGCAACGTTGCCAGAAGCAACCAACATACCAGCAGCCAAAACGATACCAGTCGCGAATTTGAGCGAAACGTTCATAATAATCTTTCCTTGAATCGGGTAACGTGGTTTAGTACCACATTTATATCTTTCCCATCAAAATGTGATTATCAACACATCCATCAAAATAAATTTTAGCTATGAAGAAAAAAACCAGAATCCTTGAATTACCGTGGATTTTGTGTAACAAACTGCTTAACAATCGCTAAATTGGCGTCAGTGGATCTACGGATTCGGTATTTACTTACTCGCTTTATAGTGACACATTAGATACTTAGGATAGTGGATAGTGAATAGTAGATAGTCGATAGCAGCAATTTGTGTAGCGTCTGCTTGTTCCTACGGCAGGCTCTTGCCAACGCAGAAGCCGAAGTATCTAAAATTAAAAACTCCTCATGGCACAATAGAACAACTCACTAATACATAGATAAGTTGTGAAGATTGGGATCGTTGGAATTGGATTAATTGGCGCGTCGCTGGGCTGGGATTTTCGGCAATTGGGGCACGAAGTAGTTGGAGTGAGCCGCCAGCAGGCTACGTGCGAAATTGCCATAGCGCAGGGCATATGCGATCGAGCCAGTTGCAATCTGGCGAGCCTCCAGGATACTGAGGTCATTTTTATCTGTACGCCAATTGCGGCAATTCTCCCCACGGTGGCACAATTAGTACCACTGCTAGATTTGCAGACAATCATCACCGACGCCGGATCTGTCAAAGGCGCGATCGTCGATCGGGCGACAGAATTATGGCCTAATTTTGTAGGCGGACACCCGATGGCTGGTAACTCTGAGAGTGGGATTACTGCTTTTGAAAAGGGTCTATTTGCCGATCGACCTTATGTTTTGACCCCCACCCCAATTACGGTGCCTTCAGCCCTAAATACAGTCAAGGAGTTAGTGCGATCGCTCGATGCTGTCATTTATCATACGACACCCGATCGACACGATCTGGCAGTGGCGTGGATTTCGCATTTACCTGTAATGGTGAGTGGGAGCTTAATTAGTGCTTGTTTGGCACAAGCCGATCCGACAATCCTCGATTTAGCCAAAAAGTTTGCCAGCACTGGCTTTAGAGATACCAGTCGGGTGGGAGCGGGCAATCCCGAAATGGGGATGATGATGGCACAATACAATCGCGATGCGCTATTGAAAGCATTGCATGGCTATCGCGATCGCTTGGATAGTATTATTGATTCGATCGAACAAAACCAATGGTTGGCAATTGAGGATTTATTAACGAC
>NZ_PVWO01000628.1 GCF_003003845.1 Chamaesiphon polymorphus CCALA 037
TGCCTGGAGTACCTGGAAGAACCTCAAAAAAGACTGGAATCACCTTCAAAGATTGCATCAAATCCCCTGCCATCGCTGCGATTTTTTCACAGGGGAATACAATCTTAAATGTGCCGTTCATCCTTACAAAGCTTTCAACGAAGAAGCGATCGGTTGTATGGACTATCAACCGAAAAAATAGATTTAGCATTTTGGTTAGCGATCGAAAACCCATGTGGCCCTCACCCCGCCTTCACCTGCGGCTTAGGCTCCCCTCTCCCAAGCTTGGGAGAGGGGTTGGGGGTGAGGGCAAGATCTCTCGGTTCTACCTAAAAGATTTGGAAAGAGTCACTCGGGCAAGCCAGGTGCTCTATTTTGTGTTGCGATGTTTCTGGCTGAGATGCCGATCGCGGTTTAAATCCTCTCTATCTATTGACTAACACCCTAATTAGAGAGTTCCTCCACTTGGTAGAAACTAGTAGCCATGCCGGACTGATAAGCTTTTGACAGAAAGATTGGCAAGCTAAAGCCAGCAAAGATGCCCCAAAACATCTTTATTGACAAAGACAACTTGGAAACCGCCACCGCAGCCTGAAATTGTCCGCGTGAAGCGATCGATCGCCGTTACTACTAGGAGAACTTAAATTGAACCACTACTCATTTGAGTTCTACGGCTTTGCCTTCTTTGGCTTCATCCTGGCACGATATCTAATTTTTGCGGGGGGAACCCACTTATTTTTAGATAAAGCCTTCGGTAAAGCTACTGACGCTGATGTACTTCAATCGCGCTCTGGCGAACAACTTACGGCTAAAGAGCGCGGAAGATCGACGCGAACCACGATCGGGTCGGATATTAAATTATCGATCTTATCATCGCTGGTCTTTGCACTGAGCGCGGCGGCGATCGCCTCTGCCTACGATCTGGGCGTCACGAAACTGTATGCAGACATCGATCGATATCCACTCTGGTATCTGGGTGCGAGCTATCTAATCGCGATCGTCGCTCAAGATGCCTATTTTTACTTTATGCATCGACTGTGCCACCACAAATTCTTGTTCCGCTGGTGCCATCAGGGGCACCATCGATCGAACCCACCGACACCCTGGACATCTTTTGCGTTCGATCTACCTGAAGCGATCGCGCATTCACTGTTCCTAATTGGGCTAGTCTTCCTCGTTCCACTCCATTTTATTACTGTTATTGCCGTACTCAGCACCATGACAGTATGGGCAGTTGTGAATCATCTCGGACTCGATCGGTTGCCTGCTAAATTTCCCCATCATTGGTGCGGTCGGTGGTTTACAGGCCCCGCTCATCACTCGATCCACCACCGTCATTATGCCTTACATTACGGGCTGTACTTTACTTTTTGGGACAGACAGCTCGGCACTCAATCACCCACTTACGAACAGGAGTTTGCTAATGTTACTCACTGAAATGAATATCGACGATCTCAACAAACTTATGCACTTGCGCGTCGAAAGATTACTACATTTATTTGCTTCGAGTTTGCCCAATTGTCTGATTCAGATCGACGCTGGAGAATTACTCTCGATCTACTGTCCCGACTCGACGATCGTTGACGATCTGCTCGATGAATTAGAAGATTTGTGCCATCATGCCTGGTTGATTTTAGGTGTAAATGCGGTGGCATTATATTTCGGTGAAGAAGAAATTTTGCGCGCAAATACTTATTTTTCATAAGATTTAAAACGGATGGCTGGCAATAGTAGCTTCTCTATCAATAGAAGGAAGTTGTAGTTATAAATATTGCTACTAGTTACCTCGATCGACCTATTAGTAAATGAATCGTTTAACAGATGATTTTTAGTTAGCAAATTCGGTAAGCTTTTGGTAATTGAAAAAAGTATCGATGTTTACTATTTTCAAATCTCAGTAGAACATTTAAAACAAATTATGACTACTAAAAAACCAGCGCAAAATCCCCCCGAAGAAACAATTACAGACGGGATTGAAAACTACGATCGACCCACCCCTGACAGTTACGACCCCCATATTATTCCAGCAGAAACAGCCGCTCGTAAAGAGCGCGAAGGTGAAAATTACAAGCATTTGCCCGAGCATCCTCCAGGATCGGAAAGTTTGGATACAACTGGCGGATTTGTAATTGATAAAGAAGGACTAGTCGATAACTTGGCGATCGAACCGGAAATGTACTACGAAACCCCCGGCGATATCCCCGAAGAACAGCAACTCAAACAAAACCTTTAGGAGTGAAAGATCGTGTTAGAAAAACGCGCAATTGGCATCTTTTCAGATTATCAAACCATGGAAACGGCACTCCATGTCCTCCGAGATAGTGGTTTTGTGATGGAGCGAGTTTCGGTAGCTGGACGCAATCTAGATCGCCACGCCGATACCGCTGGTGCCAAAACTGGCGAATCTCTATCGAGCGTTGGCGATACCAAGCCTCACGACGATCGAGCCGCCGATACAGCTAAAAGTGGTGCGGTTGCAGGTACCGCAGTCGGTGGCTTGACTGGTTTGTTGGTAGGGTTGGGCGCGCTGGCAATTCCGGGCGTCGGCCCAGTCATGCTCGCAGGTGCAGCAGCGACCGCAATCGCTACGGCAGCTTCTGGCAGCGCGATCGGCGCGGCGGCTGGCAGTTTGGTCGGCGGATTAGTCGGGTTGGGCATCTCGGACGAGCGCGCTAATGCCTATGGCGATCGCGTCGCTCAAGGTGATTACTTAGTAATGGTCGAAGGCAGTGCCGCCGAAGTCGAACGCGCGGGTTCGATTCTCAATCATAGTGGCATTCGCGACTGGTACAGCTACGATGTACCCACCGATCCCTCCCGGATTGCCTCGCCCGTAACTACCCACACACTCGACCACTAGGGAAGAGCTAGTTAC
>NZ_PVWO01000629.1 GCF_003003845.1 Chamaesiphon polymorphus CCALA 037
GGTAATGGGTAATGGGTAATGGGTAATGGGTAATGGGTAATGGGTAATGGGTAATGGGTAATGGGTGGAACAGCGTTCCACAAAACCTAAAACCTAAAACCTAAAACTAAAGCCTAAAGCCTAAAACCTAAAGCCTAAAGCCTATTCCCTTCATCAAGGCTTAGGCTTAGTTGTAGCAGGTTTAGTCTGAGCCGCGCGTAATTTGCGAATGCTTTCGACACTTTCCGCAGATGGCACGAATACTAGTTGCTGTTGGGCGGGATAATTTTTGGTCTGAAAGTCTTCCAACACGACATGCAGAAAATTAACCTTAATTTCTGCCTTAGCGACTAATTTAGGATCTTTTTTTCGCACGCGCTCCAACCACTGTTGCGCTTGCTGTTTGCCAAAAAACAGTGGCGTCAAATTGTTCTCTTGTACCGTTACATATTTATCTTGCTGCTTGATTGCAATCATAAATAATGGTACTGGGTACAAAGCATTAGCTTGAAACGGCTTTTTGAGCAGTTGTGCGTTCTTGAGTTGTTGCTCTGTCGGGAAAAATACAAAGCTGACACCAGGAGATTTCTTTTGCATCTCTGACTGGATCTTGTAGATCTCACTGAGCGGCACGATCGTAATTTGCGCTACTTTGCTCTGCTGCGGCTGCTCTTTTCTGAGCTTCTTTAAAAGAGCGGCGGCATCTTTTAATTCCATGAATACTGGCGTAATCGTGCGAGTCGCTCCCCCACTTTTGATGCTCTGCTGGAGAAAGTTGCCCGTACCATTAGTGATCGTGAATACTGGCACCTTCTGAAGTTTTTCAATGATTTGCGCTTCGGGCAGTGCGCGTGCGGGTTGGGGTGCAATCGCCATCGGTGCAAGCATTGCACCCACGATCGCGATCGGAAGAATTAACGATTTAAACATTGTGTGGTACTAAAAGATGGCTAGTATGGGAGATACTGTCCGGGTGTCTGTTGGCGATCGAAGATGTCGATCCTCGGCGGGTTGGCTCGTGTTGCGCTCCCAACCTGGGGCTTGAAGGATAGATTGTCGCTGAGGACTCAATAATTTTAACCTAAAGCGATCGTCGCTAAGAAGTTCGGACTATGTGCCGATTGGATTGGTTCCCGCTCGAAAGTTTGTATAACAATAGAGAGACTAACTTTAAATGTAGTCTCTCTATAAGCTTATTGGTGGTTTATCTTGTCTACTCCCCGGGCAAGGCTCGAACTTGCGACCAATCGATTAACAGTCGATCGCTCTACCACTGAGCTACCGAGGATTATGTTTTATGTGTTCTTTCACACTTTTAATATAATATCACCATAGTTTGAAATTTGGCAAGTAGGTTTTGAAACTTTTTTTCGATCGCTGGGGAGCGGGGAGCGGGGAGTTGGGAGTTGGGAGTTGGGAGTCAAGTGTGTTGTTAGATTCAGAAATAGCAAATCGTACCTCAGATCGGCTATGAGCTTTCCTGAGTACCACAGCGGATGAAATAGCTGCTAATCTAGACTTGACGGTATTTTTCGAGCATGAGAGTTATGGATTTAGCTGTCGCGGTAATTTGCTGCAATTGCGCGCTAGCGATCGTCATTTTGGCGATCGCGGTATGGGTGATGCGGTTTCGCAGACAACTAATTGCATTGACTAAGTGGTGCGAACGGTGGGAACGAGACTGCAATCTCGGCTTAGAGAACGCACCAGCCTCGATCGCCAACAGCCGCCTTCAAATCGAAAATCTCTCCCAACTCTATCGACAACAATTGCAAACCGTCGATCGCATCCAGTCTTTTAGAGCATTTTTAAGTATCCTCAGAGCTGTAGTTCGACGGTAGGAGACGAGGGTAATGGGAGACGGGGTGACATCACCCATCACCCATTACCCATTACCCATTACTCATCCACTCATCCACCCATCCACCCATCCACCCCTCTACCCCTCTAGGGATTGACTCGAATCCGTCCCCGACAAACAAGGGCACCGCTTATCAGCTCTAGTTGAGTAATATCGACATCATCGCCGAGATCGATTTGATGGCTCTGGATCTGGCTGCCAGGAAGATCGAGCGCGCAGGTAATCTTCAGCGGATCGAGATCGAGAATATGTCCGTCGCGAATCTGAATGCCCATGACGATCTCGATCGGTGCCATTTGGCCTTCAGTCATGAGATTTCCTTGTAAAATTAAAGTATGGGGAACTATCTGGAGATGCACCCAATCGATCTGCCAGTGAGGAGGTTGTGTCTTTGCTGCTAAGATTTGGGCGAGGAGATCGGTAATTGCTTGAGATAGTAGTGGTGCCGCTAGAGAATCCTGTAAATTGGCTTCACTAAATTTAACATCAGCCATCACCGCGATCGGTTCTAACAGGCGTAAGGCTTGACCTTTGAGTACTTGGGGCAGATTAATCCGAATATTCTCCGCGAGCAGATCGATCGATCCCAACGATAAACCCTGATAGATCGCGCCTACCGCCACCACCGATACCTGGGGGATCGTACCGCCCAAAATTTGCCGACTACCGCCTTCGATCTCAACTTGGATGTCATCTACATGCGATACTTGCGATCGCAACCAGACCCGACAGGCAGGTGAGAGTATGGAGCCAACGATGCCTCTAGTTTGATTTGTCAATTTCGCTAGATCTTCTGTGTAATATTTCTGAAAAAGAGTCTACATGTAAATAGTCGCTCGTTTCTAGTGAATAATATCAGTAAACCGGAGACCGCTAAATGTAGATCGTTAGATATTACCTAGTAGATTCCAATCCCGATCGCATCATTCTGAAGCTATAGATCGCGACGATTACCTCAAACCCAACTCCCTACTGTATGCACAAGTCTGTTGAAGTTACTGCATAGTCTGTGTT
>NZ_PVWO01000630.1 GCF_003003845.1 Chamaesiphon polymorphus CCALA 037
GAGATGTGTATAAGAGACAGACTATCAACTACTAACTATCTTCGGAATGGCGATCGCTTTGATGACTTCGGTGAAGTCGGATTCGTTGGCGAGGGGGATAAGTTGTTGAAGATATGGTTGATAGCGAAATAATTCGTAGTCTCGATCGAGTAAATATTGGGCGGCGTCTAAATCGATGCCTGCGGTTGTATAACTATTATAAATAATTGTGGGGGCAAAATTGGTTAATGTTCGTTCGCCTCCTTGTAAAATAGCTAGATTGCTGCCTGCTGTAGAAATTTTAATTATCTCTAATCGATCGATGCCAATGCGATCGATAAATGTATCGAGGGTCATGCATTCTATTTCTTCTATGTCGGTGTCAGGTGTGAGGTTTTCGGCGGTGGTAGCGATATAATTAAATTCACAATTTGGTTGTAAAACTAGTCGAGCATTACCATCGCGATCGCTAATGGCATTTCTAAAGATTCGGACGTTTTCGAGCTGGTTGTGCTGACAAGTTGCGTGCAGGCTATCGACTGCGGTGCTAAATGGTTCGATCGCGTAAACCGTACCATTGACGCCGACTCGACTAGCAGCACTAAAGGTATAAATACCAATATTTGCGCCGATATCGATCGCGTTCATCCCTGGTTGAAGATACTGTTGCCAAAACTCGATTTCTCGCTCGAACCAATCACCTTCGGCGAGCAAACATCTGGTGGTCGGACTTTGTAAACTGGCGGCTACTGCGAGAGAAATTTCGCGATCGCCCGAGCTAGCATCGCTACTATTCTCTAACGGAGAGGTTGTGCTAATCAAGGGAATATACGTCCACGGACTATCGATCGTGAGTTGCGTCCATTGCCATGGTAGTTTTGCCAATCTTTGACTGGCATAATCTCCACCAATTTGTTGCCAATGCTGGGCTATTTCTGGTTGTTCTAAATCCAGATAAGCAAGATATAATGACTGAAGAATAGTGGGGTCGTCTAAAGCAATTTCGGCGGCTTGGTGAAGATAAACTAATCCTTCTAATTCCTGATTGCCAATGCTATAAATACCCAAGCGCAGATTGGCTAAAATCAGATCTGGCATCAGTTTATTCATCAGATGCAACAGTCGCAAACCTGTATGATTATCTAAGCTAATTTGAGTGCGACACAGTACCTCTGTCAGCATGAGCATAGCTTGAGTATAGCCATTATCGGTATTGAGGATGCGTTGGAGTTGTTCGTTTCTACCGTTGGTAATATGCGCGCGGGTGAGTCGGGGAATGTAGACAATGCCTGGTGAAATTTTTGCTTCGGTGTAGGTAGGTTGCAGATTATTAATAAAGGCACTAAAGGCAATTTGTGCCGCCTCGCTATAATTGCCTAACATGCAATTGAGTAAGGCAAGATGTGCAGCGCACAGCGGATGTTGGTTTAATTCTGAGCCTGCTTGCACGGCATCAAAAGCGATTTCGGCATACAATCCATGTGCGAGTGAGTTATCGCAGCTTTCGGCGGCTACCAAGGCGGCGACGGCGAGGTTGTTCCAATCTAAGGCAGTTTCGGGTTGTTCCCACTGGCAATTATCCAAACTTTGGTTGAGTGCTTGAGAGACGGTTTCCGCGATCTCTACTTGGTTTTGTTTGATGTAATCTAGATAAGATATTTTGGGATCGAAATCTATCATGGGGGTAGGGTTGAGGCTTTAGGCTTTAGGTTTTAGGTTTTAGGTTTTAGGGCATAGAGGATAGTTGTTAATTTGGAGCTGGAGATTTGAGTCGATCGATTTGAGTGCAACAATCGGCTAGGGGGGTACGATCGTTCATGGCGGTTACTAATACTTGATATGCTTCCCAGTTAGTTTGAATTAGGTTTTTGGCTTGAAGTGCGGCTAAGTTTTCTTGTTTGACAATTTCTTGTTGCTGTTTGCCTGCTACGAATAATACTCCTCGCAATTTTTGACGATCTTCACTACCGCCTTGAGATCGATCGTAAATCAATTTTTCGGCGGCAATGCCTGCCATCCAGACGGTACAGTAATGCTGTAACAATTGGGCTGAAATATTTGCCTGTGGGGGTGCAAACATCACGCCACCCTGTGCCGATTGCCCTTGGCGGAACGATTCCCAGGCACTGAGAGTATATCCAGTAATGGGAATACCGAGTAAATAAGCGACTAAAAAGTGTCCGGCTTCATGATGAACGATCCGTTGACGATATTCGGTTTTGGTACCTGCGATCGCATCTAATATTAGTGTAGCAAGGGTACTTTTGAGAAAAAAGTTATCTACTGTCGCGCCGACAATAATTGCTGCGACGATCGCGATCGGCAGTGTTGAAGGAATATTAATTAGGGGTGCGACTAAACTGGATATAGTCATCCCAAATATACAGATTGCAACTAAATTTAACGATATTTGCTGGGTCGGATTGTCTGAATTCATTTATAAATACTAAAATTAATTAAAATTATGGCGTTGCTGGATCGGAGTATGAAAATTTAGTTGGGGTTGGGAGTTGGGAGTTGGGAGTTGGGAGGAAATAGGAATTATAGCCATTCTCAAGTTAATGAGGTACGTCATACACTTAGATAGCATCCAAAGCAGTAGATTATCTGTACCTCACTGATTAGAGAACCGCTATAGTTTGTTGGCAAAGATTGAAAATCAGATCTTAAATTAGTGCATACAAGATTGGTGCTGTTGGGTTGAGCCACGAAACCCAATCTACATAATACCAACTCCCAACTGCTAACTCCCAACTCCCAACTATCTTCGCCATTTCTGACTGGGTAAATTGCCGCTAGCACGCAAGTAACGATCGATAT
>NZ_PVWO01000631.1 GCF_003003845.1 Chamaesiphon polymorphus CCALA 037
CTACCGTGTAAATGTATTTTTTAACGGTAACGTTGATTAATTTTCTCTCACTCAGATTTAACATTTAGACAGGTATCACCTAAAACCTAAAACCTAAAACCTAAAACCTAAAGCCTAAAACCTAAAGCCTAAAGCCTAAAGCCTAACTAAGCAGGCAAAGTATACCGCTGTTCGATCGCGCCTTTAATTTGGGTGAGACTTTCGATCGCGGATAAACCGCCACGGGATTCGATCTGCGCTACTTCTTCGGCCAACTCCTCGTCTTTAATTGCGTCGCGCAACCACCGGGAATAATCCTGCCGCTCTAGGTGATACAGCCAAGTATCGTCATCGATGCCTTCGGCTAACTGGGTAAACGAAATCAAATTCTGTGCCTTGAGCTTGAGCTTTTGCTCGCGCCCTCGGAAATAAAACCACTTATCCGATCCCAGCTCGCCCTCTGCGTAGTTACGCATGTGCCGCCGTCGTTCCGCAGAAGGCGGTTGGACTTTAAACTTCTGTGGCAACGAGTCGGAATTCATATCCCAGACGATCGCCTCACCCATGGCTAGCTCGCCTTCAGGGATGCTAGGCGGGCAATGTTCTACAACATGACAAAATGAAGATATTGTCTGTTCTGGAGCTTTCCCGACGGCGATCGGTGTATTAATCAGCCGCAGTGCCGCTGAATCTACATGGTCGGGATGCACGGTAATCATCATCACGCCATGCAAAGACTGGGGCAATGTCAGTTTCGCGGGGTTAGAATCGACGGGAATCATGTGATGGGCTTCATCTAGCACGATCCAGTGCGGACGTCCCGTGCGGGCGCGTAATGCCAGCAGTGACGGCAACATTTCTGCTAAAAATCCCGCTCGTCGATCGAGTTTGACGCCCAGTAAATTAATTACCAGATTGCGATCGGGTTGTTCTAATGTATTTAAGACTTCTTCGACGCGGGGAATATGGTCGCGATTGCCCAATACGACGGAACCTTCAAAGCTTTCATAGTCCCCTTCTGGGTCGAAAATACAAAACTGATAGCCGTGCTGTGATAGCCGCTCCAAAATTCCCGTCGCTAGCGTCGATTTACCCCCGCCAGAAATACCAGCGAGCAAAATGCTGGAGTTATATGGCTGAATTTCAACTGGGGTACCATCTGCACATTTTCCTACCAAAATATTATGACGCTCGATCTTACTGCTTGGCTCGCTCAGATCTGTGGCGATGAGATCGTCGATTAATTCGGTTACCCCCGCACCGCGAGCGGATTGGGTCACAAAATCGGCAGCTTCGCGAACGCTCTCTAAGGCATTAGCCACCGCTACGGAAAACTCGCAAATTTCCAAAAAAGCTCGATCGTTTTCGGCATCGCCTACCCCAACCACATTATGCGCCGAGAGTCCCATCTGGGTGAGTGCAGTTTGCAAGCCTACGGCTTTATTCACGCCAGCAGGCAAAATCATCACCGCGCCTTTATTAAAAATAATCTGCAAATCCAATCCCAGTTCTCGAATCGCTTGCAGCACTACTACTTCATGCGGTTCCCAAGTACTGACGATGACGCGTCCGACACCGAGCGGCTCGACTTGTTTGGCTTTGAGGGCATTGATAAACGCATCCGGCGGACGATTGCCCAAAGTCTGCTCTTCGCGAGTGGCAGGATAGTAGAGTAATGCGCCATTTTCGGCAACGATACAGTCAAATAGATCGACTTGGGGAAACACTTGGGAGAGATCGTCGAGATGTCTACCTGTGACGAGAATTAGCTTGCGTCCCGATTCCCGCAATCGTTGGAGTGCCGCCAGCGTGTTGTCATCAACTTGCCCGTTTGTAGCTAGAGTCCCATCGTAGTCCGAAGCCAATGCAAAGTAGCGCATAAATGCCAGTCTCTCCGCGAGTAAAACTGTGTGGATGCTTCTTTACTAGAGTCCCCGATCGACGGGTTTTGGCCGCTCTATCTTTGGAGAGATTTGGGGTAGTCGATCGTCGATCGTTGACAGTCAATCGTAATTTGTGCTCCTCGACCAGATTTGCTTGGAGACAGCAAGTGTAGGCAAAAAGTAGAGGGTATAAATACCAATAAAGATAGATGTTCCACTCTTAGATCGTTGATAACATCTAATTGAAGATCGCTACAAAAAATTTCTGGAGTAAAGTAAATCGTGTCAACTGAGTTTAGCAAAGGAGATAAAGTGCAATGGGAAAGTTCTCAAGGCACGATTCTCCAAAGGAGAGGCTACGCCAACGAAGGTAATGTCGAGAAAAAATTGACCGAACCAACTGATATTAAAAAGCATCATGTCAATGCCTCAACAGAAGATCCTCAATACTTAGTAAAAAGCGACAAAACTGGTAAAGAGGCAGCACATAAACCCGAATCTTTGAGCGAGCGGGAGGACTAAATTGTGGCTGACGATCGCAAGTCAATTATTGAGGATTTTCATCAGGTAGTGAATATGAGTCCCCAACAGTTAGCGAACTGGTTGAAGACTGAGGATTCGCAAGAGGTGGGGCAAAAGAACGATGGGGACGAATCGATCGGACATAAGTCTGGGCGACAGATCGTGGAGCTGCTAGAGCGGGATGAATCTGAATACAGCGACGAGGAAATCGCCCACATGCGGAAGGTGGTTAGTTACGTGCGGCGGCATTCGGCACAGCGTCCGCAGGGGGATGTCAAGGATACACGGTGGCGGTTTTCGTTAATGAATTGGGGTCACGATCCGTTACAGGATAACTAAATAGTTTACTCATTTGGGGAAACGGGGAGCAGCGGATGAGGGTCGAGAAATCGAACCTTACATCTTCTGCACCTGTCTCTTATACACATC
>NZ_PVWO01000137.1 GCF_003003845.1 Chamaesiphon polymorphus CCALA 037
GTAGTAATCTATTGAAATACCATAATTCCCGATCGGTATATGGATTATGAACGATACCCGACCGCTAACCGAAACCAATCGTCACGATCGCTCGACCATCTCCATCGCTCGCCTTCAACCTAAAATTACTGCTAATCCGATCGAAGTGGCGATCGCCGATTGGCAAATCATTAAACAACGCGATCCTGCCGCCCGAAATTGGTTAGAAATATTATTTTGTTATCCT
This sequence comes from Chamaesiphon polymorphus CCALA 037, assembly GCF_003003845.1. GTDB lineage: Bacteria > Cyanobacteriota > Cyanobacteriia > Cyanobacteriales > Chamaesiphonaceae > Chamaesiphon > Chamaesiphon polymorphus. The sequence continues at coordinate 227 of NZ_PVWO01000137.1, forward strand.
GGTTTTCAGGCAATATGTTGCTACCGATTATGCCATTGGTTGTATGGTCTGGGAGTGCCATTTTTGCCGAGAATTATAGCTAATTTGACTCGATTTTTTACAGGAATTGAAATTCATCCGGGTGCGACAATTGGTAAAGGGGTATTTATCGACCACGGTACGGGAGTTGTCATTGGCGAAACTGCAATTATTGGCGATGGCGTTGTTATTTATCAAGGCGTAACGCTCGGCGGTACTGGTAAAGAAACTGGGAAACGCCATCCCACCCTGGGCAATAATGTCTTGGTAGGCGCGGGAGCTAAGATTTTAGGCAACATTCAGATTGGCGATCGCACCAACATCGGTGCGGGTTCGGTTGTATTGAGAGATATTCCCAGCGACTGTACGGTTGTCGGCATTCCTGGACGCGTAATTCGCAATGGTAGCCGGACGATCGATCCAACTCAAAACCTGGAATATTTACCAGATCTCGAAGCGGAGGTCATTAGTAAGTTATTCGATCGCATTAAGAGTTTAGAACAGCAAGTTCGAGATCTCGACGATCGACTGCATCCGCCTATTGAAGGAGAGCTAAAAACCTCTCATCTTCGGGATGTAACGGAGACAGATCGAGAGATCGAAGACTTTCTTTATGGTGCGGGGATCTAATCGGTAATAGTAATAATTTGGGGTGAAAATAATATTTATGAAAATTGCAAGTAACATTACCGAATTAATCGGTAAAACACCACTAGTCAGACTCAATCGCATTCCTCAATCGGAAGGTTGCAAGGCAGAAGTTTTGGTCAAACTGGAAGGGATGAATCCCGCCGCCTCAGTTAAAGATCGAATTGGGGCGAGCATGATTCACGCAGCAGAAGCCGCAGGGCAGCTCGTACCGGGCAAAAGTATCATTGTCGAACCAACTTCTGGGAATACTGGGATTGCCCTCGCCATGGTTGCCGCCGCCAAGGGTTATCGGCTGATTCTGACGATGCCAGAAACCATGAGTTTAGAACGCCGAGCCATGCTCAAAGCCTATGGCGCACAGTTAGAATTAACCCCAGGGGCTGAGGGAATGAAGGGAGCGATTCGTCGCGCTCAGGAAATTGTCGCTGGATTGCCCAATGCTTTTATGCCCCAGCAGTTTAACAATCCTGCCAATCCTCAAATTCACCGCGAAACCACAGCCGAAGAATTGTGGGCTGATACCGATGGCACGATCGATATTATCGTTGGTGGGGTCGGTACTGGCGGTACGATTACGGGTATTGCTGAAGTTATCAAGCCCCGCAAACCGAGTTTTAAAGTTGTGGCTGTCGAACCTGCCAATAGTCACGTCTTATCTGGCGGTAATCCAGGAGCGCATAAAATTCAAGGGATTGGCGCGGGATTCGTGCCAAAAGTGCTGCGGACAGATCTGATTGATGAAGTAATTCAGGTGACGGATGATGAAAGTATGCGCTTCGCGCGGCGGTTAGCCAGAGAAGAGGGACTTCTGTCGGGGATTTCATCGGGAGCCGCTTTGTGGGCAGCAATTCAAATTGGCAAACGCCCAGAAAATGCCGATAAGCTAATTGTGTTCGTTCAACCCAGTTTTGGCGAACGCTATCTCAGCACGGCATTATTCCAAGATTTGCCAGATGTAGAAGTCGTTCAGTTACCTTCGCTAGCTACTGTTTAAGCGATTAGTAACGCTCACGATCGTGTCCTATCTTGCAAAACCCCGCATCTTTACAGGTGTGGGGTTTTGCGGCGATCTCTCAACAGATATAAAATAGGAACAGCCGATCCCACCAAACTACAGATCGATAAATTTGCTGCGTGGAGACTGTGGATGTGGGGTGTAGCTAGTTAACCTGAGTTCGGGTTAAAGATATCGGCTTCGTTCTAGTATCGCCTCCGATTGAAATCGGGGCTGGTGTTGCAAAGTCCGCCTACGCGGACTAAGAAAATCAGTCCACGTAGCGACGCATCGAACGGAAGGGAACCTGCACGTGATTTCAGTCGCAAACCGTCGGAAAACATAGGCGTGCGCGCACCGCTACGCGGGCTAGGAAAATCAGTCCGCGTAGGCGGACTTCGTATCGTTAGCCCCGATTTCAATCGGTGGCGGTACAGGAACGAAGCTGACTCGACCTCGCCGTACCTCCAAGCTATCAGCATTAACCACTATTCACCATTCGCCATCTGCATGGAACTAGATCGTGACTGACTCATTACTCCAACAGCCTATCGACCCGATCTTACCTGCCAACGAAACCGAACGGTTGGCGGCACTGCATCGCTATCAGATCCTCGATACGCCTGCGGAAGCGGCATTCGATCGCATCACCACGCTGGCAGCGCGACTATTTAAAATACCCACCGTGCTGATTTCGCTGGTGGATGAGTCGAGAGCTTGGTTTAAGTCTAGCATTGGCTTTGATGCGCCTGAAGTGTCGCGTCACGATACAATTTGCAACTTTGCCGTCTTAACCGATGAGCCACTGATCGTTCCCGACACCCGACTCGACGATCGATTTAGCTGCAATCCGTTCGTGCAATGCGAACCGGGAATGCGATTTTATGCGGGTGCGCCCCTGATCGATCGAGATGGCTTTAATCTGGGTACGCTGTGTCTGCTCGATACGGTGCCCCACGACCCCCTCACCGCCGAGCAACAGTCCACCTTGGTAGATTTGGCGGCAATGGTAGTCGATGAGCTGGAACTACGATTGGCAGCGCAGCAGATCGCTAGAGTCGATGCTGCATTGGTCGAAATTACCCAAGGTGTGGCGCGGGTGACGGGTGGGGATTTTTTCGATGCACTGGTACGGCACTTTGCCAAAGTTTTGGGCACCGATTACGTTTACATTGGCTTGGTAGAAGGCCATGAGCCGAAAATGATGCGCACGATCGCTACCTGCGATCGCGGTAAAATCGTTGATAATCTCGAATATCGGCTGCAAGATACGCCCTGCTGGGAAGCGATCGAGCAACGTAAAATTTGCTGTTATCCGCGCAACGTCCAGGCACAATTTCCCAATGCGCCATTGCTCAAACCGCTCTCGGTCGAAAGCTATGTGGCGATTCCGTTCTATGGTTTTGATGGTAATGTGCTGGGGTTGCTGGGAGTAATGGATGGGAAACCGCTAGAGCACGTGCATCTAGCCGAATCGTTACTAACGATCTTTGCCACTCGGATTGCGACAGAGCTAGAGCGTCAACAACACGAACTGATGCTTGTCGAACAGACGCGGCTGCTAGAAGCGGTCTCCACGGGTCAGCCGCTAGATGAGTGTCTGAGTGCGCTGTGTCGCTCGATTTCCAAACTCAGCCCCAGCACGCGTGCCTGTGTGCTACTGACCGACAATCGCCGACTGACGTTTTGGCGATCGATTTCCCCAGATTTCCCACCGTCTTTAAGCCAAGAACTCACAGATGCACCGATGGGCGAGCTGGAGATGGGGACGTGTGGTATGGCTGTATATTGCGATCGGCCTGTCATTTGTACCGATATTGCGACAGACGATGGCAGGTCGCAAACATGGCGGGATTCATGTATCGCGCACGGCATTCGGGCTTATTATTGCCTACCGATCGTGGGAATTGATAATTTACCCCTCGGTTCGCTGATGTTGTGCTTTAATGAAGCCCGATTGCCAACCGATTGGGAATATAAGCTGGGTGAATTTGGCACTAAAATTGCCAGTATCGCACTCGATCGCAATCGCTCGATCGAGCACCTGCGTGAAAGTGAAGAACGTCTAAATTTGGCACTTACAGCCGCAGATATGGCAACCTGCGATGCAGATTTGTCCACGGGTCAAATCGTCTGGTCTGCCCAACACATCCAGCTTTTGGGCTACGATTCAGCTACTGTTGGCGAACATAGCATCGAGATTTGGTGGAACCGCGTTTATCCTGACGATCGCGCGGTGGTGAAGCAGGCGTGGGAAACTGCCCAACGGGATCGATCGATCTATTGCTGCGAACATCGGTTCGTCCGTCCCGATAGCGGGCGCGTCGTGTGGGTATCCGCCACCGGACGATTCCTCGACAACCAGGCAGGGGAAGGGATGCGGTTTGTCGGGGTGATGTTTGATATTAGCCAACGCAAGCAATCAGAAGCAGCAAGCCAACTGGATCGAGAGCGACTTGCCTTCGTGCTCAATACCACTGGAGTCGGGCTATGGCTAAACTCACTCCCATTCGGCGCACTCAATTGGGACGAGCGCACCAGAGAACTATTTTTCTTGCCCCCTGATGCGGAGCCGACGATCGAATGGTTCTGGAGTTGCGTTCATCCCGACGATCGAGAACCAACTCGTCTGGGGATGGAAGTTGCGCTGCGAGATCGCACCTTATACGAGATCGACCACCGAGCGGTAAACCCAGATACGGGCGAAATTCGCTGGATTAGGTCGGCTGGCAAGGCAACTTACGCTTCTGATGGCGCACCAATCTCTTTTGACGGCATCAACTACGATATCACCGAACGGCAAGTCGCCGCAGCCAGTCTAGCGCAAAGTAACGCCCGATTTGAGTCAGCGATGCTAGCAGTGCGTGGGATGGTGTTCGAGTGGAATCTGCAAACGCAAAAAATGTACCGCTCAGAAGGATTGTTCGATCTACTTGGCATTCGGGCTGAAGATGCACCGCCAACGAACGAGTGGTGGACGGAGCGGGTGCATTCCGACGACCTAGAGCGCATCCAATCGGAGTTTCTGGCAGCTCCAGCGGGAATCGAGCGGTTTGAAAGCGAATATCGCGTCCGTCATGCCGCAGGACACTGGATATACGTCTCGGATCGGAGCTATTTCCAGTACGATTCGCACGGACAACTGCTGAAGGTCATTGGTTTTAACACCGACATCACCGATCGCAAACGTGCAGAGGAAAATTTACGTCAGAGTCAAGCACTCGCACAACGACAACTGAGTGAGATCGAAGCAATTTATCAAACCGCACCCATCGGTCTGGCAATTCTCGATCGGGAGTTGCGCTTTATCCGCATCAATCAGCAGTTGGCAGAAATTAACGGTATTGCGGCTGAAGATCATATCGGGCGGACTGTGCGTGAAATAGTGCCTGCGCTAGCAGATGAAAACGAACCACTCTTGCAAAGCGTCTTGACTACCGGAAAGCCACTACTGAATATCGAACTTAGTGGTGAAACAAAAGCTCAACCAGGAGTTTGCCGGACTTGGATCGAAAATTGCTATCCACTCCAGGCTGAAACCGGACAGATCGTGGGAATTAATGTCGTCGTCCAAGAAATTACCGATCGCAAACGCGCTGAAGCAGAACTAGCACGCGTCAATGGGATCTTAAATGCCACGATCGACGGTACCGCAGATGTGATTTTTGTCAAGGATTTACAAGGAAAGTATATTGTTGCCAACGCCACCGCAGCCGAGTGGCTCGATGCTACTGTTGCCGACATCTTAGGTCGAGACGATACGAGCTTATTTCCACCAGAGATCGCTCGCCATATCATGAGTGTGGATCGACAAATCATGGAAACGGGCGAATCGCTCGTCTATGAGGAAGAGGTGCCCAAGCAAGGCAGCCTCAGATCGCTCCTATCGGCAAAATACCCATGGCGCGATCCTCACGGGCAGATCGTTGGGGTCATCGGCATTTCACGAGATATTACCGATCGGAAACGTGCTGAAACGGCATTACTTGAGAGTGAAGAGCGATCCCGCACTTTAGCAGATAATATCTCTCAACTTGCGTGGATGACGGATGAAAACGGCTGGATCTTCTGGTAAAACCGCCGTTGGTTTGAATATACGGGTACGACGCTAGAACAGATGCAGGGTTGGGGCTGGCAACAAGTACATCATCCCGAACATGTCGATCGTGTTGTCAATCGAATTCGCCACTGTTTTGAAACGGGTGAATCTTGGGAAGACACATTCCCAATTCGAGGTCGAGATGGTACATACCGCTGGTTTTTGTCTCGTGCGGTGCCGATCCGCGATGAATCGGGGCAAATTATCCGCTGGTTTGGCACCAATACCGACATTACCGAGCTGCAACAAGCCGAAGCAGCTCTAGCCGAACGTAACAAGGAGCTAGATAGCTTCGTGCATACTGTTTCTCACGATCTCAAGGCTCCCCTCCGGGCGATTTCTAACTTATCCCAATGGATTGAAGATGATTTAGAAGATCGGTTGCCACCAGAAAATCAGCAACAGTTACAGCTCCTGCGCGCCCGCGTCAAACGGATGGAATCGATGATTGAGAGTCTGTTGTTATACGCCCGCGCAGGGCGACAAGAAGCTCGGTTAGAAACCTTCGACCTGGGCGAACTCCTCGGCGAGATTATCGACTCTCTCGCCCCGCCAGAGAGCTTTAGAATCGAGATCCAGCCCCCGTTGCCAACGCTGAAGACCAAACGCCTATTTTTGAGCCAAGTCTTGACCAACTTAATTAGCAACGCCATCAAGCACCATCCTTCGGAAATGGGGCATCTGCATATTTCGACGATCGACCATCCCAACTACCATGAATTTATCGTCCGCGATGACGGTGCTGGGATCGCCCCAGAACATCACGAAAAAGTCTTTGATATCTTTCACACGCTCAAAGGCAAGGACAATAGCGACAGTACGGGAATTGGTCTGGCGATCGTCAAAAAGATCGTCGAAGCAGAGGAAGGCACCATTCGGCTAGAGTCCAGCTTGGGACAGGGCACAATTTTCTACGTTACCTGGCCAAAAAGCGATCGTGAAGATTAACCGATCGCCATAAGTACGGGAGAAGTACGAGAGTTAAATCAAACTCGATGTTGAATTGTAAAGAAATGCAAATATAATTAAACTGAATAAAGAATTCAGTAGAACGTCGATCGTATAGGGGTAGTACCAATAGATGCGTGTAGCCATTGCAGGAGCAGGTTTAGCCGGACTAGCTTGTGCTAAATATTTATCAGATGCCGGACATACCCCGATCTTGTTTGAGAGTCGGGATGTGTTGGGCGGTTTAGTTGCGGCTTGGCAGGATGAAGATGGCGACTGGTATGAGACTGGGCTTCATGCCTTTTTTGGGGCTTACCCAAATATGCTCCAGTTGATGAAAGAGCTAGGCATTGAAGACCATCTGCAATGGAAGGAACACGCGCTGATTTTCAATCAGCCGGAGAAGCCAGGGACATACTCATATTTCAGCGTGCCGAATATTCCCGCGCCGTTTAACGTAATTGCCTCGATTCTCAAAAATAACGACATGCTCACCTGGGAGCAAAAAATTAAGTTCGCGCTCGGCTTGTGGCCAGCGGTCTTGCGGGGACGGAAGTATGTCGAAGACATGGACAAGTATAGTCTGTTGGAATGGCTGCGGTTGCAGGGCATTGACGATCGCGTCAATTCGGATATTTTTATCGCCGCATCTAAAGCTCTAACGTTTATCAATCCGGAAGATGTCTCGGCAACGATTCCCTTGACGGCAATTAATAAGTTTCTCAAGGAACGCTACGGCTCCAAAATTGCCTTTCTAGATGGGTCGCCGACCGAACGCTTGTGTCAGCCTATCGTGGAGCATTTTCAAGCCCGTGGTGGCGAAATTCGGATGGAGCGACCGCTCAAACAAATCGTGCTGAATGATGATGGTACCGTTAAGCATTTTGTGATGCGGGGGCTAAATGGTGAGGCAGATGAAATCGTGGTGGCGGATGCTTATGTATCGGCGATGCCTGTAGATGTTATCAAAACTTTGATTCCGGAACCTTGGCGGGAAATCGAATTCTTTGAGAAGATGCAGGGTTTGGAGGGCGTACCAGTAATTAACTTGCATCTGTGGTTCGATCGCAAGTTAACCGACATCGATCATCTGCTATTCTCGCGATCGGATATTCTCAGCGTCTACGCCGATATGAGCGTAGCGTGCAAGGAGTATGAAGACCCGGATAAATCGATGCTCGAACTGATTGTCGCCCCAGCTAAAGATTGGATCGACAAATCTGACGACGAAATCGTCGCGGCAACGATGACCGAGCTAGAACGCTTGTTCCCTCAACATTTGACTGGAGATAACCCAGCTAAATTACGTAAATCGAAAGTCGTTAAGACACCCAGATCGGTTTATACTGCATCTCCAGGACGACAAGCTTGCCGACCGAGCCAATCTACGCCAATTGCTAATTTCTTTCTTGCTGGTAGCTATACGATGCAAGAGTATCTTGGGAGTATGGAAGGTGCTGTGCTTTCTGGTAAGCTGGCAGCACAGGAGATTGCGAATTATCAGCCCGTAGTAGCAAAACCACTCGCTACTGCAATTTAGGGGATGACAAATGCAACTGGTGCGGAGGGTTCTTCCGCGCACGTTGCGCCAAGCAAATGAGCGGGGATAGGCAATAGGGTGGAGGGCAGACTGTGGCTGGCGATCGCAAGATGCGGATCGCTACTGTGGCACCGCCTCGACCCTAGAGTTGTCTCGAAATAACTACTGTCCCCCATTTTGACCATCCCTCAGTCCTATCCCCTAGTCCTAGTCCCTAGTCTCGTGCAAATGCTGCAACTGGAAAAGTCCCTACCGATCGTGACAATGCTAACATCGACCGAGGAATCGTACGAACTCTGTCGCCGAATAACTGCTGAATACGGCAAAACCTTTTATTTGGCGACACTATTGATGTCAGTCCCCAAACGGCGGGCGATTTGGGCAATCTATGCCTGGTGTCGCAATACCGACGAGCTGGTGGATGGGGCAGACGCTGATGAAACTACTCCCGCCACCCTCGATCGCTGGGAAGCTCAATTAGAGCGGATGTTTAGGGGTATTCCCACCGATGAGTGCGATGTCGCACTAGTCGATACGATCGCCAGATTTCCAGATTTGGACATTCAACCGTTTCGGGATATGGTCGCCGGACAGCGGATGGATTTACGCAAGAATCGCTACAATAGTTTTGAAGAGTTGTCGCTGTACTGTTATCGGGTCGCTGGTACGGTCGGACTGATGTCTAATGCGATCGTGGGTGTCGATGAGAGCCAATTTACGGCACCTTGGAACGGTCTAAATATTCAAGTTCCCACCGAGCAAGCTGTGGCTTTGGGAATTGGCAAACAATTGACGAATATTCTCCGCGATGTCGGTGAAGATGCCGAGCGGGGTAGAATTTATTTACCATTGGATGAGTTGGCTTTATTTAACTACACCGAGCAAGATTTGATGAATCGGGTGGTTAATGATAATTGGCGCGCTCTAATGCAGTTTCAGATTCAACGCGCTCGGAAGTATTATCAACAAGCCGAAAGTGGGATCGGTCGGCTCAGTCCTGACGTGCGTTGGCCCGTATGGGCGGCTTTATTGTTATATCAACAGATTTTAGACTCGATCGAGCGCAACGATTATGATGTTTTCAATCGCCGTGCTTATGTAAGTACGCCTAAAAAATTATGGTGTTTGCCCGGTTCGTTTATTCGATCGCAGGTTAAATAACGATCGCTAGCAATTAGCATTATTTGAGGGCACTTTCAGGCGATAGTTTCTGTCAGTAATAGTATCCTTACTAACTTTTATTTGTTACCGATAATTTATCGTTAGCCGATCTTCGATCTGTCTTGGAAACCCGAGGCAGACAATTTATGCTGAGTTGGATAATTTAGCTCTAAAGATCTGAACGATCTAAACCCCTTGTGGCCCTCACCCCGCCAGCTCCTGCGGTTCTGGCTCCCCTCTCCCAAACTTGGGAGAGAGGCTGGGGGTGAGGGCGATATGATTCGGTTAGCAAAAGAAATTTTTGTAAATCGGATTGAGGATGAGAGTAGCCGTGAAAATATTTATCAAAGTAAATTACTAAATGAAAACCCCGATTCAAAAGTCTGACTTCGTGCTAACACCATACATGAAGAGTGACGATTTACGAGCGACTTATCAAATTTTAAATACTGTCGTTCCTTACGTGTGTTTATGGTTTTTAGCAGTTAAAGTGGCTGCAATTTCTATTTGGTTGCTACCGCCGATTATCGTGCTGATGACTTTATTTTCATTGCGGTGTTTTTCGCTCATGCACGACTGTGGACACTATTCACTATTTAGTTCCAAACGGGTCAATCGAATAGTCGGGTTTTTGCTGGGTATTATCAATGCAATTCCTCAGTATCCTTGGTCGCGAGACCATGCCTACCATCATAAAACTAATGGAAATTGGGAACGCTATCGCGGTGTCGCTGACTTTCTCTCGACCGAAGAGTTTGCTAAGCTCAACGAAAAAGATCGCCGCACTTATGCATTCATCCGACAGCCGATCATGGCGATTCCTGGTGGATTTTTCTACCTAGCGATCGCGCCACGACTAGCACTCATCTTAGGTATCTACGATTTGCTCCGCCATGTAATTACTTGTCGTCAGCAACAACCAGCGATGAGTTTATCAGCAATAATTTCTAATCACAAATCGAAGCATTGGCAATCGAGTACTGAATTTTGGGATTTACTGTTAAATAATATTTGTGTAATTGGTAGTTGGATTGGATTGAGCTATCTGTGGGGAGCCAGTTTCTTTTTAAGCGTGTATTCGATCGTGCTAACTTGTTCGGCAGTTGTGTTTATCTGTGTCTTCTTCGTTCAGCATATATTTGAAGACTCTACCGCTCATAAGACTGCAAGCTGGGACTATTTACAAGGCGCGATCGAGGGGAGTAGCTATTTAGATTTACCACCCTTGATGAAGTGGTTTACGGCTAACATCGGCTATCACAATATCCATCATCTGTCCGAGCGCATTCCCAACTATCATCTCGAAGCTTGTCATCAGCAAAACAGTCACCTGCTAACCAACGTTAAAACCCTCCGCATGGGCGATATGCTCGACTGTGCTAAGTATATTCTGTGGGATGCCGATTCCAATAGCCTCGTCTCGATCGAGTCATTTCTACAAACTACCCGTTTAAATTCAGTGGTAGAATTATCCCCCTCAACGATTGCGATGACGATAAAATAAGGTGTTGAGAATTTATACTGATGAATTTATTATTATCGCTCTTGGGATTGCTGCTGGTAGGGTTATCGATTGCGATCGCGCTGTATCTGATGACGGCGCGTCCTTATCAATCTGCCAATTCTGTGGCCACTTCTTACGATGAGTGGACGGAAGATGGGATTTTGGAATTTTACTGGGGCGAACACATTCACTTAGGTTATTACGGTGCGCCACCACAGCGGCGAGATTTTCTCCAAGCTAAAGCTGATTTCGTCCATGAAATGGTGCGGTGGGGAGGCTTAGATAAGTTGCCTGCTGGTACTACCGTGCTGGATGTGGGGTGTGGGATTGGCGGTAGCAGCCGAATTTTGGGTCGGGATTATGGATTTGCCGTGACGGGAATTACCATTAGTCCCGGCCAAGTTCAGCGCGCTCAAGATTTGACACCAGCAGAACTCAACGTCAAATTTCAGGTCGATGATGCGATGGCTTTATCGTTTCCCGATGCTAGTTTTGATGTGGTATGGTCGATCGAGGCTGGCCCGCACATGCCAGATAAAGCTGTGTTTGCCAGAGAACTACTGCGGGTACTCAAGCCAGGTGGGGTGCTGGTTGTGGCAGATTGGAACCAACGCGACGATCGCCAAATTCCGCTCGCTGGTTGGGAAAAACCCGTGATGCAGCAATTGCTCGATCAGTGGTCGCATCCGGCGTTCTCTAGTATTGAGGGCTTTTCAGAGCTGTTGGCGGCTACAGGCTATGTAGCGGGGCAGGTAACCACCGCAGATTGGACGGAACAAACTTTACCTTCGTGGTTGGATTCGATCTGGCAAGGGATCGCCCGTCCCAAAGGATTGGTGAGTTTTGGGGTGGCTGGATTTATCAAATCTTTGCGGGAGGTGCCGACGATTTTATTGATGCGGTTGGCGTTTGGGGCGGGATTGTGTCGATTTGGGATGTTTCGGGCGGTGCGTGCTGAGGTTAGCAGCGAACCCACTACAATTTCGACGGGACGCTCGATCTCCATGGGTCGAATGTAACTGAAACAGCATTTATTCCCGCGCTCTACCCTTACTCCGGCGAGCTTCTAACACTAGTACTAGGCGGCGCAAGTTAGGTTACTGTTTCACACACCCAACACC
>NZ_PVWO01000632.1 GCF_003003845.1 Chamaesiphon polymorphus CCALA 037
TCGAAACACCGATCGTCAATGAAGTAATTTATTTAGTCAATGACGCGATCGAAATGAGTCTCAAGCAAGGCGTAGAAAAAGCGATGAGTCTCTACAACAGTAGGTCGATTCCCGTTCCAGAGACTGCCGAGTAATCGCTCTTACTATTTAATCAATCGATCGACTGGCGAGACACTAGTGGTGTTGCGATCGGTATTATCGGTCAGATGTGAGATCCCCTGAAGCGATCGCGTGTTAGAGACAGGGCGATTGGCTTTAACGGGATTTGTCCGTCCGACTTTGGTATTAGCTGGCTTGAGCCGGACATTTGCCAGCACAGCATCGACTGGCGGGCGGGAAATATCGTTAGAGATCGGAGATTTAGTGGGGAGTTTGGTCGAAACTACTTTAGCCACAGACTGCGGTTTTGCAAGTACCGAACAACTTAATCCGAGTGCGATCGTGGATGCTAAGAGCGAGAGGCAGAGCCGATGGCGTAGATTGTGCATAAATATAGAATCCAATAACTACTTACTTGCTAACTTACCCATACCGAACGATTGAATTACCAAAGCCAAAAACTTTGGAATCTAGGCAAATACTACCAGCAATCGATCGAAAAATTTACCACCTCAGCGGCTAAGAATGCTAGGATCGCAAACAGCAAGAGAAGAAGTGAAGAAAAAAAGGACAACCTAATGGCAGAGATAAATAAGTCAATATCCTTTGACGGTAGGGATATTAGACTTAAGGTTGGAGTATTCGCACCCCAAGCTGGTGGTTGCGTCTTAATCGAATCTGGCGATACCAGCGTGTTAGTTACCGCCACCCGTGCGAAAGGACGAGAAGGGATCGATTTCCTACCCCTACTTGTAGATTATGAAGAACGGATCTATGCAGCCGGACGCATTCCAGGTGGTTTCTTACGTCGCGAAGGCCGAGCACCAGAAAAAGTTACGCTGATCAGTCGATTGATCGATCGACCGTTGCGTCCGTTATTTCCAGACTGGTTGCGCGATGATATTCAAATCGTTGCTACCACAATGTCCCTCGACGAATTAGTCCCACCAGACGTCTTGGCAGTCACGGGATCTTCGATCGCGACATTACTCGCGGGACTCCCCTTTAATGGCCCCATGGCCGCAGTAAGAGTCGGTTTGGTGGGCGATGACTTTATTATCAATCCTACCTATCGTGAAATTCAAATTGGCGATTTAGATCTAGTCGTTGCGGGTACTCCCGACGGCGTGATCATGGTCGAAGCAGGTGCCAATCAGTTGCCCGAACAAGACATCATCGAAGCGATCGATTTTGGTTATGAAGCCGTGCTGGAGCTAATTACCGCCCAACGCGAATTAATTGCCGATCTGGGGATCGAGATCGTCAAAGCCGAGCCACCAGTGGTCGATTCTACGCTGGAAAACTTCTTACTCGATCGCACCAAAGAGAGCATCAAATTTATCCTCGGCAAATACGAGCCAGATAAAAATATCCGCGATGCCGAACTCGATGAAGTCAAAGCCAAAGCAGTAGAAGAGATCGCGACCTTACCAGAAACCGATCCGATTCAAGTTGCCGCAGCGAGTGATAGTAAAGCTGTTAGTACCCTGTTCAAAGGCATCACCAAAAAAATGATGCGCCAACAGGTGATCGAAACCGGACGGCGCGTAGACGGACGGACGCTCGACCAAGTGCGCCCGATTTCTTGTTTCGTTGGCGTTTTACCCCGCCGCGTTCACGGTACGGGTTTATTCAATCGCGGCCAAACTCAAGTCCTGTCGGCTTGTACCCTCGGTACTCCCGGCGACGCTCAGGATCTCGGCGACGATCTCAATCCCGAAAATACCAAACGGTATATTCACCACTATAACTTCCCGCCTTATTCCGTCGGTGAAACTAAACCCATGCGCGCCCCCGGACGCCGCGAAATCGGCCATGGTGCCCTCGCCGAGCGCGCTTTGATCCCCGTCCTCCCCAGCAAAGATGAGTTCCCATACGTCCTCAGAGTCGTCTCTGAAGTACTATCTTCCAACGGTTCGACCTCGATGGGTTCGGTGTGTGGTTCGACCCTTGCCTTGATGGATGCAGGCGTCCCAATTACCAAACCCGTCAGCGGTGCGGCAATGGGATTGATTAAAGAAGGCGAAGAAGTTCGCATTCTGACAGATATCCAAGGAATCGAAGACTTCCTCGGCGACATGGACTTCAAAGTGGCAGGTACCGATACCGGAATTACCGCCCTCCAAATGGACATGAAAATCAGCGGTTTACCGATGACAGTCATCGCCGATGCCATCAACCAAGCACGTCCCGCACGCCTACATATTCTAGAGAAAATGTTAGCCGCGATCGACAAACCCCGCGAAGAACTCTCACCCTTTGCACCACGCTTACTCACCTTCAAAATCGAGCCAGAACTGATCGGCTTGGTAATCGGCCCTGGTGGTAAAACTATTAAAGGAATTACTGAAGAAACCGGAGCCAAAATCGATATCGATGACGACGGTACCGTAACCGTATCCGCACTCGATAACGACAAAGCCAAACGCGCGATCCAAATCGTCCAAGGCTTAACTCGCCGTCTCAACGAAGGCGACATCTATGCCGGACGCGTAACTCGAATTATCCCCATCGGTGCCTTCGTGGAGCTACTACCAGGCAAAGAAGGGATGATCCATATCTCCCAACTCGCCGATTATCGGGTGGGTAAAGTGGAAGATGAAGTCGGCGTCGGCGACGAAGTGATCGTCAAGGTTCGCGAAATCGACAATAAAGGTCGCGTCAACTTGACTCGTTTGGGCATTCATCCCGATGAGGCGGCGGCGGCGCGGAAGGGTTAGATTGTGGGTTGCGTAAACC
>NZ_PVWO01000633.1 GCF_003003845.1 Chamaesiphon polymorphus CCALA 037
CCCGTGCGGGAATGAAAGATCCCAATCGTCCGATCGGATCGTTCTTATTTATGGGGCCGACTGGAGTCGGTAAAACCGAGCTAGCGCGCGCCTTAGCCGAATTTCTCTTTGACAGCGAAGAGGCGATGGTACGGTTGGACATGTCCGAATATATGGAAAAACACGCCGTCTCCCGCCTGGTGGGTGCCCCTCCAGGCTATGTCGGACATGAAGATGGCGGACAATTGACCGAAGCTGTGCGCCGCCATCCGTATTCGGTGGTGTTATTCGATGAAGTCGAAAAAGCTCATCCCGATGTGTTTAATATTTTGCTGCAAGTGTTAGATGATGGCAGAATTACCGACTCTAAAGGTAAAACCGTCAGCTTTGCGAATACGGTAATCGTGATGACTAGTAATATTGCTAGCGACCAAATCATCACAACTCTCCTCAATCCCGATCGCGATAATACGCAAACCATCGATTTGCGGGAACAGGTAATTGATACTCTCCGATTGCATTTCCGACCGGAATTTATTACCAGAATCGATGAGTTGACGATCTTTGAACCGCTCAAAAAAACCGAACTCCGGCAAATTGTGTCGCTCCAAATTCATCAGATCGAACGGATGTTGGCAGACCAAAAAATCAAAATTCATCTATCAACTTCAGCGCAAGACTATCTTGCAGATGTCGGTTACGATCCGATTTATGGTGCTAGACCCTTAAGACGCGCGATTCAACGAGAATTACAAAACCCGATCGCGACGAAGATTTTGGAGACGACTTTTGGGGAAGGCGATACGATTTTTGTCGATTGTGTTGTGGGTGGTGCTCCGGCTGAGACTCGAACTTTGACGTTTGGAACCAAACAAAATAATAGTAAGAAATCGACTCCAGCGATTATTCCTGAAGTGATTTTGCCGACAGTTGCAGTTGATAATTAGATCGATAGTGATATATATTCATCCAGAATAAGCCACCGATTAAAATCGGGGCTAGTGATGCAAAGTCCGCCTACGCGGACTAACATCGATCTCGATCGATCGCATCAGATCCGATCGATGTTATGTAATAATTATTACTATGTATCTGTAATTAGTAAATATCCAGTTACAATTAGATAACTTATAGCGAGTGATTCGGTTATCAATTATTAATTATCAATTATTAATTATTAATTAATTCAAAGCGTGTTCGATTTAGTTAAATGGGGCATTCTGATTAAAGTTTTGCCATGGACGGGATTATTTTGCATTGGTAAATTAGTAATGCACTGGTTGAAGTGGGAACCTTGGACATTTGACGCGCTGATTGGGGCTTTATTGAGTGCGGCAATTTTTGTCATCGCGATGATTTTGAGTAATACTCTGAGCGATTATCGGATCTGTGAGGGGATACCATCTCAAATTGCTAACTCATTAGAAACCATCTACGATCTCGATCGAATTATTGCCGCTGGACATCCTGACTACGATCCACAACCGCTCCAACAGGCTCTCATCAATATCGGTCGATCGATTCTGGATTGGCTAACTGATGACAAAGAATTTGTAATTGTCGATCGGTCGATCGATCGACTCAATCCACTGCTGGCTAAAATTTTAGTTGTAGATGGTGGGAGTGGATTTGTTACTTATATTCATGCCGAACAAGCTAAAATTCGATCGCTTACCAGACAAATGCGTAGCAATCGCGATACAGATTTTATCGGAGCGGCTTACATCCTACTATGGCTATTTTTGAGTGGCTCGATCGTGGCTTTATTATCGATTGGTTCGGAGCGATTTAGCGAAAATTTGACTGTTTCGATGTTGATGGTTACCCTATTTGTCTATTTACTATTCCTGATTAAAGATCTGGATAATCCCTTTCAATATGATGGTAAATCTAGTGTCGATGTGGGTTTAGATCCATTAGAAGATGTTTGCGTTAAGTTGAGTTTGTCTTAGTTCTACCACCGATTGAAATCGCGGATCGCTCTCTAAATCTGACTCAGCAAGAGATTGCGGTGTAGCGGTTACAGACTTCGCCATCACCAGAAATAATTGTTGCAGGTAAAATCAACGAATCAACGTCCCTGCAACACTCGATCGACCGTCAAATCCAGATTCTCTAAGACACTCGATTCTATTTTAGTATCTCCAGCAAATACCTTCTCCTCATACAAACCCTCTACCCATTCCAATACTGTCACTTTTTGGGCAATCGGATCGACGATCCAATATTCAGCAATTCCCCTAGCCGCGTATTCCGTGCGCTTGTAACGATAATCTCTTTTCTCTTGATTTGGGCTGACAACTTCGACTACTAATAATGGTGGTGGCATATCCATTAAAACGATCGATCGACTCGCTCCATCCATTTCGATCGCTAATTCTTCAGACAATATCACCAAATCCGGTATCCGCAGGGATGCGCGCGCGCCACTGACGACTATTTCGACACCAATTCTGATGCGATAGCTGGGAACGCCCAATCCGAGCAAGAAGGCAAACAAAAAAGATACAATCCTCTGGTTGATATCGCTCTCAGATGGCATGTCGATTAGCTCTCCATTTTCCAGTTCGTATAACTTATCGGTGCCATCGTCATAAGCAAGGAATTCCTCTAGCGTCATTTTCTCGATCGCAACTGTCATCTCTACACCTCTGGCAAGCGTATATTTCAGGATTCTAACATTTTGACTCGTGGGCGTTGCCTCTGTGCAACAGAATCGCCAGAAATTAGCTCCGATTTCAATCGCGAGGAAATCTCAAGATCTCCCTAGCATTTACACAGATTTTGACTCGATGTTCTTGAGCCGCCGCTTCAACGCCGCACCACCACCTAAACCCATCAA
>NZ_PVWO01000138.1 GCF_003003845.1 Chamaesiphon polymorphus CCALA 037
TTGTTGTGGAATACATGCACAGCAAAAAACTCTTTTTCATAAAACAGTTTTAGCATATTTGTATGTGATAATACTGGAAAATCCTACCACGCTGATTTAAAGTGCAAAAACCAACGGCTACGTCGTCACTACCTCCTTGAATCGGGCTTTTCCGCTATTGGTGCAGTTCAAGGATTAGGACGCACTCACAGAGCCAATCAAGCCCAACCGCCGGAAGTTGTGTTGCTCACTACCAATATCAAAGGTGAACTGCGGTTTACCTCGACGATTAGTAGTCGGTTAGCCAGTTTGGGTGCAATTACTCGCGGGCAAAGGGACACGGGTTGTAGTAGCGGTTTATTCGACGAGGACACCAATAATTTTAGTAGCCAGTATGCCAAGTCTGCATTGGGTGAATTCTTTGCCGATCTGCGCCGTGATGGAATTGGAGGGATTTCGATGAGTGAATTCTGCGATCGTACCGGACTGCGGTTAGTCAACGATAGTGGACAACTGCTCGATACTTTGCCCCAGATGAATACCTTTCTCAACCGCTTACTGGCATTGCCAATTGGTTTGCAAAACATCTTATTCGGTGAGTTTGAACAGCGAATTTTAGACCGAATCGAACAGGCTAAAGCTGCTGGTAGTTATGAGCGCGGTGTTGAAAATCTGTTCGGTGATGGTGGCTTTGAAATTATCGAGACTCAAATTCTCAATACCCACTCATCTGGGGCTGAGACTATTTGTTATTCGATCGATAAGCTTAACAAACCACACTTAGTTTCGATCGACAGTGCCCAGCATATCGCTAATACTCAAGGGTTTAACTTCTATCGTCATGCTAAAACTGGTAATTTAGCGATCGCAGGTGAAATTGATAAACGGATCAAACGCGATGGTTCGGCTGTGGATGTGATGGCAATTTATCAACCTGTTTCTAGCAAATCGTGGCAGAAATTAGATCTGCCCGATTTCGAGAAAATTTGGATACCTGAGACACCTACAAACCAATACTGGAAACAATGGCAGCAATTAATAGATCTGGCTCCTGAATTCGATCGCGAACGCATTTATCTAATTTGTGGATTGTTATTACCTGTTTGGAAGCAGTTACCCGATAATAATCCCAAAGTATTTCGCCTCCAAACAAATGACAGTCGAATTTTACTTGGTCGATCGATCGACCAACATCAAATTGAGAAAGTATTCGATAATTTCGGGTTGAAAGATTTAATTAAACTCAACGCTGAAGATATTTTCCAGTTGGTGTGGGAGGATCGTCAGGTGAAATCTGTGGGTCAGTGGGAGTTGCAACGGAATTATTATAAAGGAGTCGATCGGTTGGAAGTGTTAGCGGTTTATGGTAGCGATAAAATCGATTGGCTCAAGGCTCTGGGCTGTTTTACTGAGATTATTCAACATCGGACTAAGGTGTTTGTTCCGGTAGATAATGCGGTGAAAATTATCGATCTATTGTTGACTAGTGTGTAAGCAGTAAATTGAAGTTCGATCGGTGATACTCCTCCAATATGAATCGGAGGAGTATTTGCTTTACATAACTTCAGAAAATACATTTTTAATAAAATGAGATTCACGATTATGCTACATAAAAGATTAGGAGAATTTATCGATGGTAAGATAGTCAATCTAACTTAAATTCCTAGAAATAGCCGAACCGATCTAACCCATCTCAAGGATAAACTTGAATCATAAAAGGTCAAAATTTATCTCTGTCGATGTATCCATATATGTTTAATAAAGATTTTGCTAAGGTCAGATTTCCGTGGGTGGCATTTTTAAGTCAGCCGATCGGACATCCCACGGTTACTTTAATCATTAACCCAGCTAAGTTTCAGAAGCTGTACCATATTTGGTTGTTAGAAAATTGCTGGAGATGTGCGATAGAAGTAAGAAATGCCTCTAAATAAGCAGTATTGTTTATCGGAAAATTTATTGAAAAAGATTATAGATAATATTTTATGAATCTGATTGAGCCGAGTAAAAGTAAAAAATAACCGCTGTTTGCCGCTACAATAAAGCAGTGATTGTTTTTTGTATTTAATTTCGGAAATTGAAATTATTTCTAGATTAACATGGGTCGCCTCATTATAAATAGGTTATGCCAAAAGTCTCTATTATCACTGTTACTAGATTACGTCCTCAATTATTAGTCCAGGCGATCGCATCACTGAACGCTCAATCTAGTCAGGATTTTGAATGGATTGTTATTAATGATGGTGAAGATATTGCTACTAAACAATTAATCTCCAATTCTCATCTCAACTTCCCCCATACCTATTTGGATATGCTCCCTTCTGATAACGGTTTTAGCTTATGCTATGGGCGCAATAGAGGAGTGGTAATGGCACAAGGGGATATCGTAACTTATCTCGATGATGACAACACCTTCAAGCCCAATTTCGTAGCAGAGACGATCGCTTTTTTTGAGAATCATCCCCAGGTAAATTATACCATGCCGATTCAGCAGCGCAGACGTGATGTTGTCCAGGATGGTGTTGTGGTTAAATGGGGTAAAGAGTTCTTCTCACCTACTTCAAATTGTACAGTCGAAGACTTAATTAGTCACCATGAACTAATTGATAGTAATGGATTTGCTCATCGTAATACGAGGGATTTATCCTTGGGATGGAATCCCAATCTTAAAATCTATATTGACTATGAATTCCTCCTCAAATGTATTAGTCATTGGGGCAGAGAAAGTTTTGCGATTAATCCAGCAATTTTAGTAGATATTGACGAGCTTTGGGAAAAATAGGTAAGAGTAGAGATCGTCGATCTTCTACATGACCCATATGAATTAATATGTCCTACTATCCAGAGCTAAGACTAATCAAAAAAATCTCCCCTGATGCAAATCCCCAGCGGATCGAGATTGAAAGCCGCAAGCCATATCGATTTCCCAAACAATACATTTCATATCAAACTTTCCTGGAAATTGTTGTTTCAGCAGATATCGCAAGTAACTCACCAAGTGATTTCGACCCTACTACCGCTCATTTTTATAACCAGTGCAATTTTTGGGATGGGAATGATACCCCAATCTATGGACTGTCGCGAGATACTATCGCGCTGTTTCAAGAAAGTAAAATTGACGCGACAAAAGACCTATTCGAGAATTTGCCAGCTTCAAGCAATCGAACTAACTATTGCATCCTCCTCCCGTCGAGAAGTTTCCCAACACTCAATGGTCACTATATTGAAATACTGTGGATTGAGTGTAATAAAAACAGTACCCCAGACGAAAAATTAATCCAATACGAATTTGGCAATGGAGTTTACGGAATGGATGTTCCTGGAAACTCTCAAAAAATTGCCATTTCTGGGATGGATACCAATGGTCGAACGTTTTGTTCATTTGCCGAATATCCTAGAGTAGAAGAGAAAATCGGTGATTTTGATGGTGACAAAATGAACGATCTCCAATACAAAATTGTCAGCGATTTGCGCCATCTTGCTCTCCAGATCGTGATGGCGATCGAATTTCTGCCAGAAGCCATCATTGTTGCAACGACAACAGCAGCAATTAGCAAAGGATTTGGCAAAAAAACACCCGCTGCTAACTTCTGGAATATCCGTGCCATCAACATCGAACCGAAGCGATATATTGTCAAGCCAAAATCTAGCGGTAGTGGGGAATCAGAACGTCAATCTCCTCGCCCTCACTGGCGAAAGTGGCATTGGCGGCGCGTTGCTGTCGGAGCCGAACGCAAGGGACGCGAGTGGCGATTGATTTCCAATACCTACGTAAATCCCGCCGAAAATTAGCCCATCAAAAGAAGTCTGCAATCTTTCTCTCTGAACAGTTACAGACTTCTTTGTCATTAGACTATTGCTCCACTATCGAGCGTCAAAAAGCTAAAATATAGCCCAAAACTTAGAAATTTAATTGGCAGGATCGAGATCTTTTGGTGCTTCCGCTTTAGCAACTTTGGCAGCTTTACCAGCCTCAGCTTTAGCCGCCTTAGCCGTCTTATCTGCCTCTGCATCTACAACCTTAACCGCTTCAGCTTGGTTAGCAGCAGCTTTAGCCGCTTCATCTCGACCGCCTTGCGGCGCGCTTACACGATCGATGACAACTACTTCAGGCATATACTTGGGGTGATAAGGAATCAATCCAGTACTAGCCAATGCTTGAGTAGCTTCGCGCAACCACTTAGTCAGACGACGCTTGGAAGAAAAGGGAATCCACTCAGAATCAATTGCCTCTCCAAACGGAATATATTCACTGAGAATCTTATTTTTGTCCTCTGGAGCGACGATCATCTCAGGAAAGAAAATCGACTGAAACCCATATTTGTCAAGCACTGTTTGAACTCGCCCATCTGGATCGAACCCCCGATCCCACCGGATATTAGTTGGCGCACCCAGATTTTTCACCAAGACGTGAGGGATTTTGCCATTAAAACGTTCGACTGACTCGATAAACAGATCGAGTGATTCAGGAGTGCCGTTAGTAATGAAATAGTAAACTATATCGATCGTATTGTCAGGATCTGCCAGCATTCCCACCACATCATTCTGGTCGATCCAGCGGTTGAGGTAAGCAGCCACCTGAGAAGGCAGTACAATGAGGACATCCTGCGTTCTCGCAAGATCGAAGATCCGATCGGCTTTAAAGTAATCATTAGCATTACCACTAAAAACAATCTGTTCGGTCAATGTTGCCACCGCATTTCGATCGCCAGATGGAGCATCGTAAATGCTGGGAATCAACTTAACATCCTTTAACCCTGCCTCTTGGCGAAATCCTTGATACAGATCCTTTCTATAAGTCAAACCTACATTAGGAATGGAGGCATCGGCATCGATCAGAAAAAATGGATGATTTGCGGCTGTTAGTTGCTCGGCAATTGTTAATCCAGCGATTGTCTTCCCCAAACCACCTTTCTCGCTACCGACGATTCCAATCGTCGTCCTCAACTTCTTAGCTAGTGGAGCTAAAGGATCTGCGATCTTGTTAGTTGCTGTTTGTTCCGAACTCATCTCTATATCCTTAGTTTACTTACTTAGTTTTGGTAGTTTTGGCTTTAATCTTTGGCTGTGGCATTAGATATTTCCACATACAGTAGACATCCGCCATCCTCGACTGATATTCATCAGGCACATCGAGAGTTGGCAAATTAAAGACACTACTATTGAAAATGACATACTTATTCTGGTACTGAGGATTAGGCGTTAACTTACCCGCAAAATACTCGATTAGTTCTGCCTGCAAGACATCTCCAACCCCACCCGCAATCATTAACTCATCAATCCGATCTGGTAAATGCTCGTCCAACCATTTAAAGATTAAATTGCAATAATCATGACAACTGCGATCGATTACATCGATTAACCGTTCTAATTCACCGCGACGAAACTCTGGATTCTTATTGCGGAGAATCCGATCGAGAGCCTTTTCATCCTTCTTTATCCAATAGGTAGCAATCGCTGGTGCTAAACTACGCAGATCGTAGTCATAAGTTCGTTCTCGAACTGTTTTCGCCCAATGATTAAAACCCAGATCGCAAGTTTGGACTTTTGCAACCATGTTAGATTCAGTAGCGTAGAACGTTAAGTTGCGATGTCCTGCCATCAGCGTAACCCCCGTCCCGTGCATTTGACGGTGATTGACTTGCTGTAGTTCGACCATCCCCATCCCTTCTGGATAAAAATCACACCGTTGCAAGTTGACATTAAATACTCCAATGGGTGTATCAAAATCTGCTAGAGCCAAAGCCAGATTTGTCTGGATGTTTTCCCTGTCTGCAAACTCACCAAAGGGCAACAAACACCCCAGTTGTAGATCGAAACTAATCCCTAAGTCTAAGCGTTGAGCCATAATCGACACTGCCGCTAAGATCTTATAAACGATCGTTTCAGATTTGAGCGGTTTTAAAGTTTGAATCGCTCCTTTCTGGTGTGCCAAGCTGCCAACCGCAAAATATTTGCCATTGACACCGACAAAGGAACGATGTAACAAATCGCTACTGATTTGACACCGATAACTATCCAAACTATCACTATGTTGTTCGATCGCCTCTGGCGATATCACCAAGGCTAAAAACTTTTCCCCTTGCGATCCAATTACTTTAAATGCACTAGCTCCAGAATCGCAAGCCAGCCGCAATGTTTTCTTCCTTGCCATAATATCAATGTTTATCTAAAAGGTTTAAAACTGCTGGAGAAAATCTGACCCCTGATTTATTCCAAGGCTGATCGTTATCCTCTTCCTGCTCTTCATCCCCTTCATCATCCGATTGAGAACATACCTCTTGAGTCAATACCTGCTTGACTGCATTAGTTTTTTGGGGCATGGTGGACAAACCTTTCTCACTGGCCTGTGCTGCTGGTTGAGGTATCGATAATAACCCATATCGCATCAAGAACTCATGTGGTAAATTAATCTGCCGATTAATTCTATGAAAATTGATGATTCGATTGATTTGACTATTCAACGCGATCACAGATTCTATAACTGCCAACTCAACCTCTGCATCAGAACTACCTGGCTCTGCTGCTAATGCGTATGAATACCAGTATCCATAGATTGCATCCATAGATTGGGGCTTGGATCTTCCTGAAGTTCTCAGATATTCAGCAAGTAAAACTTCTGGATGGTTTGTTTCAGCAACATTTATTCTGATTTCATTTCGAGGTGGTCTTGTTGCCATAAAATAGATATCGAATGTGACTAAATTATCTCTATTTACCCGCAGCATTACCCCCCATAAATAGCTGAAATCCCGCAGCATTGATGCGGGTAATGTCCCGCCAGATGACCGATTACACTCCCTTTCACTTTCAATTAATAACAGTAACTCGCCCAAAAGTTGCAAGATCGCCCTAGAATTTATCGGTAATTATGCCGATCCGAATTTATTAGTGAAAGCGTAAAATTGAGTGCAGCCTGAAGTTAGTGGTGGGGAGGAGTAGCCAGCTATGTTATTGCCCGTACAATTGCCTGTGGCAATTTACAATCGGTGCAGTCTGGCTATGGATTTTCGCCCTCGTCCACTCCTAGTTTTTGGGACTAATCGATCGTTTGACACCTCTCCCTTAGCCCCAAAAAGTCCATGAATTCCATAATACTTTGCGTGTCTGTACCTGTAGCGAACGGTAGGGCGAGCTGTAAGTAAAAGTAGCTATTATAATTCGTTGAGTAGTTGTGAGTAATCTAGAGAAACAGACCAATGTAAAGATTTCCGATCGGAAAACTAATCGGATCGAATTGCGAGTAGGAAGCCAAGATTTAGAAATTATCGAAGCCAATGCCAAGCAAGTAGGTTTGAACCGTTCCCAGTTTCTAATAGCTAGAGGTAAAAAGCAAACTTATCCGATCGCTCGGCACCTCCCAGATCCGAATTATGCTGCGTTAATGTTAAACCTTCGCGAACTCAAGTCACAGAGTAAAGATCTCAAGCAAATAAGTAGTGCCATGAATCGCGCTTTGCTGGATGGAAAATCTGTTGCGGTCGATGCCCAGCAACTACAGCAGCTAATCGCAGATAACCAGCAAGCTATCCAGGCAATTATTGCCATACTCCAAAGTCATGACGATCGCTAATATCACTAAAGGTCGAGGCTTCGGTGGTTTAATGGGTTACTTGCTAGACCCAGCTAAAAAACCTCGCATCATTAGTAGTTGTGTTGCTAGTTGCACACCTGCCGACTTAGCGCGGGAGTTTCGACTGGTAGCCAATCTCCGTCCTAGCGTAACTAAACCCGTTCGCCACTTCTCGATTGCATTTGCCCCTGCGGATGGTCGGGTTGATGATGTTATTAAAGAAGCAGTTGCCTTTCGAGTTCTCGATGGATTGGGCTACGAAGACTGTCAATTTATTGCGATCGATCACGACCGCGATGACCCCGGACACGATTACGCTCACGACCACGACCATATTCACGTTGTGACCAATGCCGTAACGGTTTTAGGTGAATATGTCACAGATAGTTTCGATCGGTATAAGATTCAAACGATCCTCAGAGAATTAGAACGCGATTTTGGGTTGCATCAAATAACATCATCTTGGGAACTCAAACATCAAAAAGCTCAAGGGTTGCACCTCAATACGGATATCGCTCGGCTGGTCGCTAATTCGCTCCAGAATTGCCCAAATCTCCAAACTTGGCTCGATCGCTTGGCTGAGTTTGAGATTGATGTGCGCTTTAATATTGGTAATAACGATCGCATCAAGGGTGTGACTTTTCTCAAAGACGATCGAGTTTATAAGGGTGGCGATATTGGCTCGAAGTGGTCGGTAGTGAGCCAGCAAATACCGATTACCGATCGCGATCTTGCCTTAATGCAAGCGGTTAATATTAAGAGCCAGGAAAAGCCCGTGCGGTTGAGTGAGATCGATTCCCCAGAGGGGACGCTTTGCGAACGAGCGATGTTCGATCGGGCTGTGGAGATGGCAGTGATGAAATTGGGACGGGGCAAAAAGTTTAAGAACAGTCGGGCAGATATTACATTAGATGGGGACACTCTGACGGTGGTGCGAATGCGACCCCATCGGTTGATGTTCAAGGCGACTCAAACAAAGGATGGTAAGTGGGAACCTGTTGGCTTCCCCCATGTCGAGAAAAGAGATGTCGAACAACTCGAACGCTTTAATGGGGTGGAGTCCAAAAAGTTTGAAACTCCCCTTGAGCATGAAGCTTTAGAGGTAGCGGATGAATTTATTAGAGTTGCTGCTTGTGTTGTCAGCGATCTAGACCAGGAGCAAGATTTCTATGAAGAAGAGGGTTTATCTATGTGATAAAGTTCACTATTCAATTACTAGCTCAAGCTGCTCACTCGATCCCATTGGCAGTCGTGGCAATCGTTCGATTAAGTCAGTAAATGTCATCTGAAAACTTCCCCGTCTCTGGCGGGGACGGCGATTAGCTGGTAGCTTCAGCTTCAGTGATAACTGTCCAGGAGTTGGCTGAGGGCGATGGCGGTGCATCCGTAAATGGCAACCGCTACACAAGCAGACGAGGTTAGATCGATGGTTGTTACTGGTGTCTCGATCGATATGGTGAACTTGGGCAGAAAGTCTGCGTCGCAGTGATAGATCTAGATGCTTGTAACTATCTGTCGGTGGCAAGCATTTCAATTCACAATTATTGCAACGGTATCCCGCCGCTTGTTTGACCGCAGCAGCAATTTCAGCCCAATTTTCTGGGTATTCGGAGGACTTTATCACTCAATTATTTGTTTGAATCTTTACTCAATTATTCTTTTAAATATTTACTTAATTAACTACTTAATTATTGCATTAAATATCTACTCAGATAATTACTTAAATATTTAAGTAATTATCTGAGTAGATATTTGAGTAGATATCTACTCATTTTTTTCATTAAGTGCCCACTCAATCAACCGTCGTACTAGCTCTGTTTTCGGCTGTCCGAGCTTCTTAGCCTTCGCCGATAGACGATCGTTTAGGGCATTAGAAATATCTACATTCAGCCTGATCCGATCCTCCTTATTCTCGAAATCCGACCAAAAATCTTGAGCTTTAGCGTTGGTTTTCTCCTGGGATGTCTTTGTTGATGGTTTAGTTGGCTTACTTTTTGGGGTTAGCTCATCCTTGACATCTAACTTGGATGCCGCACTGAAAATATCGTCGAATCTGCTTTCAGACATAATCTTTCAACTCTTCCCATAATGTCGTCCAATCCGACCAAGCGATACCGCCACCAGGTACTTTATTTAGTGACAATCCCAAATCTGTGGCTTTTATATAAGCCTTATAACGTCGAATCGTTCGTTTGAAGCTGGGAAACCCATTCCGTTCCAAAGCTTCCAAAGCTTCTGCCCCATCTTTTTGTGGTTTAGGAGGCACCATTGTCAGCAGACATCGATAGTTTGTACCCTCTGGTAAAACTTTGGCAATTTGGGCCAGGGCTGCAAGTGACAATGGATCGGGAGTGGTGGGGATAATCATCAAATCGCAGCCTTTAGCCAGTGATTCGATCTCATCGCTGGCAGGACGAGCCGGAGTATCGATGATGATATACTCATACTTTCCTTTACTGAGCAACTTAGGGGCTTCCCTGTCATCGCAAACTGTAAAGGGTAATTTTCCTTTTCTTGCCCAGAGAGAAGCACTACGATTTAAGTCAGAATCTATCAGTAAGGTTTCCCCCCGTTCGCATAACAAAGTTGAGAGGCAAACCGCTGAAGTTGTTTTGCCTACTCCGCCCTTAAACTGGGTGAGTGTAATGATTGCCATATATATTGAGTTAAATATTGAGTAAATTATTACTTAATATTTAAAGTAGGAGATTGAGCTGTATTTTACTCTATTTATCTTCATTTAGCAAAAATTCACTCAAATATTTGAGTGAATTTTTGCTTATTAGGGTACTCAAATATTTGAGTAGAATTTTATCTGACTGCTAATTCTACGATCCAAATCCCTGCTCGATCGTAAAAATCGACATCAAAATCAATCTCACAGTCCCATTGACGACGAATTGAACAGCCAGTATCCCCCAACAACAACCCCAACCATAAATCCACCAGATTCAACCCCGATTTTTGCTGTAGCTCCACTAACAACATCGAACCACATTCTCCCATTACCGCTCGAATTCGACTCGCCCACAGCTCGATCTCTTCTTCATGAGCATTGGACATCACCGCCGCCCTCATCATCGCCTCAGTCGCCACCTCATCCGCCTCCACCCCTAACTTAATCACCGACTGTCGCTCCTGGGGATAGTCGTGCTCCACTTCTAGATACAGATGCTCGTCCCGCAAAATAAAAGTCTGGCGATACAGATGTGCCCAGAGTTCATCTGGTAAAACTGGTTCCTTAACTGGCAGATAAGCCGCTGCAATCTCTTTTAAAATCGTTTCCGCTCGAACTCGATAAATCTCCGCAATTTCCCCAACCGCCCGTCCCCCATCAACCAGATTCAACCCATCCAAACGACCGCACAGTTCGATAAAACCGACCGTCGCTGGTTCTGCTTGAGCGACCGCCAGGATTTGCCACAAATCTAACTCTAATTGTTGTGGTGCCATTGCGGACAAGAACTAATGGGACATTGGCTGGGATGCAACTCTACTTTCGACGCGAACTTAGTCAACTCCACCCCTAACTCACTCGAACAAGCCTTCAAAATCTCCGTCATCACTTCTACCACCTGAGCTGGAGATAAACCCAAACAGTGCATTGGCTCCACCTTCAATACCTTCTCCGTCCCTTGCCATACCTGGGCCGCGAGCGCATGTACTGGAGCATCCTGACGTTCGCGATAGAAGATTATACTAATAGCCGTACCGATCGGTGGCTCGATTACAATCGTCCGAGGTACATTACCAGACGACTCTACCGGACGACTTTGCGATCGTTGCTGACTAATCCGCGCCTTATTGCGTTGGTAGTGCCGTCGATTTGGACAACGTACAGTATCCCAGCAAGGTTTAGCCTGTGCCTCGGCGGTACTTAATTTCGAGCATTGAAAACAGTTATGACCGACTTTTTTCGGCATACTAACTTACACCTATCTCTCATTACGCTCTGATTTCACGTTTAAATATTGTCATTTTCTGGCTCCATATAATCGCACTCATCGCAACTGATGCCATTAGTTTCGTCATGACTAAAACTGTTGCTACCGCACACTGGGCAACAAACTTCAAGTTGGTCGAGGATATCCTGTTCGCTCATTATTTACTTCTCCACAAAAACACATCGCTCGCTGGTCTTCGATTCACACAGACCCAAAACTATAAATTAATATCCCGCCACTGTGCCGCCTCACAAAATAGAGATAGATGCTTTAAATTTGTTGTCGCCACAATAACTTGTTGTCCTGGATACTCATCCTTGAGTAATTGGTATTGAGCGGAAATAATAATATCAAAGTCAATATCCTTCCGATCTCTAGTAGTTTGCCCACTTGTGGATGCTCTCGCCCAAAGCTCGGCCGCTAAATCGAAAGCTTTGGTAGAAACAGGTAAAAATTCTAGCAATCCGTCGCTCTTGAGAGAATTTAATGAGCCGATACCTGGAGCAATCTCCCCCTCGGTAATCGATGAACTTATCAATCCCCTTCTCACTTCATAATCGCAAACATCGGAAGTAATAAAATAAACACTTCTAGTTAATAACTTACTAAACCATTTTTGACATTGTTGCCCTTCATCAAAATCAATATTTTCATTTGAAATTAATCCAAGAATATTAGTATCTAGGAACACAATCATTACTTGAATTATCTCCGCGATTCTTCGAGAGATTTA
>NZ_PVWO01000634.1 GCF_003003845.1 Chamaesiphon polymorphus CCALA 037
TTAAGGTTACAGGCTTGCTCATTGTCAAACTTTAACCCAATTTGACTACCTCTCTCCAAAATGAGCGAACCGTGAGTGTTTCTTCTTAGTACGTTGATAAAGAGTGCCACTGCGACCCGGTACTCGCTCGCTGCGAATCTTCATATCGCCCTAATCCGTTGCAATTGGAGCACCCGGATCGCCTTTAGGATCGCTAGACTCTATGGCACCACTAACATCTAAAGCCAAAACATCCCCAAGCGAGCGATCGTCCAAATCTAATTCGAGTTGTCGATCTAATCCGCTCGGTAATTGTGGCAATCGCTCGATTAGATCGGCCAGCGTCAACTGAAAATTTCTATATTTTTGGCGCACTCGGCGAACTTTAGGCAATTTCAACTTCAACGCTAACTGCCCCGGAGTCGTTTTGGGGTGGTGACGATGCAACCGCAGATGACAACCCGCACACACGCATACCAAATTAGCTCTGTCATTGTGAGCCGGATTGCGATCGACGTGATGGACTTGAGCCGAAAGTCTCCGCCGCAAAGAGCGATCCAAATGACGATAACTGCGAGCAGGCGGCAAACACTTCAACCCACAACGGTCGCAACGATACCCCGCTGCTTGTTTAATCGCAGTTGCAATTTGCGTCCAATTATCTGGGTAATCTGAAGTCAATGCCATTGTTGGAAATTACTCAAGAGCATCTGCGCTTGGTATTGAGATTATGGATTTCTGCCTATAAACAACAGATCTAGCTCGGCAACAACACATTTATTTTCTAGCATCATCACAAAATCTCGAAGGAGAAAATATTGTCAGAGTTGCACTTATAATTCCCGAATTTTAGATGTAAATCGCCAGTGCCAACCAGCTAGGGCTAGAGTTAGACGACGCATCTGTGTCTACCGCACGCTACCTTTAAACCCGCTCGATTTAAAGTTGAGGTGAAAATCGATCGCTAAAAATTCGCTCGATAATCCACGATCCAAATCCCTGCTCGATCGTAGAAATCAACACTAAATTCTACATCACAACTCAACTGACGGCGAATCGAACAGCCAGTATCCCCCAACAATAACCCTAACCATAAATCTACCAGATTCAGACCCGACTTTTGCTGCAACTCAACCAACAACATCTCACCACATTCCACCATCACCCCCCGAATCCGACTCGCCCACAGCTCGATCTCCTCTTCATGAGCATTTCCCTTCACCGCCGCTCTCATCATTGCCTCAGTTGCCACCTTATCCGCCTCCACCCCCAACTTAATCACCGACTGCCGCTCCTGCGGATAGTCGTGTTCCACCTCCAGATACAGATGTTCATCCCGCAAAATGAAAGTTTGCCGATAAAGATGCGCCCAGAGTTCATCTGGTAAAACTGGTTCCTTAACTGGCACATAAGCTGCTGCAATCTCAGTCAGAATTGTCTCCGCTCGAACTCGGTAAATCTCAGTAATCTCTCCAACCGCCCGCGCCCCATCAACCAGATTCAACCCCTCTAAATGACCGCACAGTTCGATAAAACCGACCGTCGCTGGTTCGGCGTGGGCGACAGCTAATATCTGCCACAAATCTAACTCTAATTGTTGTGGTGCCATTGCGGACAAGAACTAATGGGACACTGGCTGGGATGCAACTCTATTTTCGACGCGAACTTAGTCAACTCCACCCCCAACTCACTCGAACAAGCCTTCAAAATTTCTGTCATCACCCCCACTACCTGAGCCGGAGTTAAACCCATACAGTGCATCGGCTCCACCTTCAACACCTTCTCATAACCTTGCCAAACCTCAGCCGCGATCGCATGAACTGGCGCATCCTGCCGCTCTCGATAGAAGATAATGCTAACAGCAGTACCGATCGGTGGCTCGATGGCGATCGTCCGAAGTACATTACCAGCCGACTCTACCGGACGACTTTGCGATCGTTGCTGGCTAATCCGCGCCTTATTGCGTTGATAATGCCGTCGATTCGGACATCGCGCCGCCTCCCAGCAAGGTTTAGTCTGTGCCTCGGCGGTACTCAATTTCGAGCATTGAAAACAGTTATGACCGACTTTTTTTGGCATACTAACTTACACCTAGCTCTGATTACGATCTAATTTGACGTTTAAATATTGTCATTTTCTAGCTCTATATAATCACACTCATCGCAACTGATGCCATTGGTTTCATCATGACTAAAACTGTTGCTACCGCATACCGGACAACAAACCTCAAGTTGGTCGAGGATATCCTGTTCGCTCATTATTTACTCCTCCACAAAAACACATCGCTCGCTGGTCTTCGATTCACACAGACCCAAAACTATAAATTAATATCTCGCCACTGCGCCGCCTCACAAAATAAAGATAGATGCTTTAAATTTGTTGTCGCCACAATAACTTGCTGTCCTGGATACTCATCCTTGAGTAGTTGGTATTGAGCGGAAATAATAATATCAAAGTCGATATCTTTCTTATCTCTAGTAGTTTGCCCACTTGTAGATGCTCTTGCCCAAAGATCGGCAGCTAAATCGAAAGCTTTGGTAGAAACAGGTAAAAATTCTAGCAACCCGTCGCTCTTGAGAGAATCTAATGAGCTGATACCTGGAGCAATCTCCCCCTCGATAATCGATGAACTTATCAATCCCCTCCTCACTTCATAATCGCAAACATCAGAAGTAATAAAATAAACACTTCTTGCTAATAACTTACTAAACCATTTCTGACATTGTTGCCCTTCATCAAAATCAATATTTTCATTGGAAATTAATCCAAGAATATTAGTATCTAGGAACACAATCATTACTTGAATTATCTCCGCGATTCTTCGAGAGATTTA
>NZ_PVWO01000635.1 GCF_003003845.1 Chamaesiphon polymorphus CCALA 037
GGGGGAGGCTTCCCCCAGACCCCCCGTTGAGGGGCGGGACGCCGCCCCTCAAACTCCCCTGCGTAAGGGTCGATCTGCGGGAAGTGTAGCGCGCTTCGCATTAGTGCGGTTACAGTCCTCTGGGTAAGGGGTTGTGTAAATCGGATTTAGTATTAGTTCACTTCAGTGGGTTAGGGTTGGGTGAAAAATCCCCTCCTCGGAGGGGTGCCCGTAGGGCGGGGTGGGTAGATCTACACCTCGCACCCAACAGATTTAAGCACACACCTTACGATGCGAGGGGATGGGGAGGTTATGGAGCTAAAAGCGTTCTGGTTGAAACATGACTACAAATAGATAAGCAGAAAGAGCCACCGTACCTAAACCGAGGATGCCAAGGGCGTAGATTTGGGGGCGGCTGAAGGTGTCGCCTGTGGCGGCGAAGGCGGCGGAGGCGAGGATGACGTTGAAACAGAGGGCGAGGAAGAGGTAGGTGGGGTATTTGCGGCGGTTCCAGGTTTGCCAGAGGATGGCTAGGTCTTCTGCGGGAAGGTATTTCATGGTTGTGACTAGATGGGGATGAGCACGTCGATGATTTTGATGGCGATGAAGGGGGCGATGACGCCACCTAAGCCGTAGAGTAGGATGTTGCGTTGGAGCAGTTGATCGGCGGTGAGGGGTCGAAATTTGACGCCGTTGAGTGCTAAGGGGATCAGGGCGGGAATGATCAGAGCGTTGTAGATCAGGGCGGCGAGGATGGCTGATTGGGGATTTTTTAGCCCCATGATATTCAGCGCGCCGATGCCTGCTGCGGCGAAGATGGTGGGGATGATGGCGAAGTATTTGGCAATGTCATTCGCGATCGAGAATGTGGTCAATGCACCGCGCGTAATTAGAAGCTGTTTGCCGATCGCGACTAGATCGATTAATTTGGTGGGATCGGAGTCGAGATCGACCATGTTGGCGGCTTCTTTGGCGGCTTGGGTACCGGAGTTCATCGCTACGCCGACGTTGGCTTGGGCGAGGGCGGGGGCGTCGTTGGTGCCGTCGCCTGTCATGGCGACGAGTTTGCCTTCGGACTGTTCGCGTTTGATGACGTCGATTTTGTCTTCGGGGGTGGCTTCGGCGATGAAGTCATCGACGCCTGCTTCTTGGGCAATTACGGAGGCGGTGATGCGGTTATCACCCGTGAGCATGATGGTACGAACGCCCATGCGGCGGAGTTGGTCGAAACGTTCGCGGAGTCCGGCTTTGACGACATCTTTGAGATAAATGACGCCATATAAATCGCCATTTTGACAAATGCCGAGCGGGGTACCGCCGAGTCGGGAGACGCGCTCGTATGCGGCATCGAATTCATCGGGAATGTTGCCGCCACGAGAGCGGACGAAGCCACGAATGGCGTCGATCGCGCCTTTGCGAATTTCGATATCATTGGGGAGATCGGTACCGCTCATGCGGGTGCGGGCGGAGAAATCTACGCCTTCAGAACGAGCGCGCATCTCATCTAGAGTGCCGCCGCCCACGAAGTCGAGGTTGGCACCCAATTTTTCGGCAAGTTGGACGATCGATTTACCTTCGGGTGTTTCGTCGAATAAGCTACCTGCTAGGGCGACGGCAGCAACTTCCTGGACTGAGTGACCGTTGACGGGGATAAATTCATCGGCTAGGCGGTTGCCCAGGGTGATGGTACCTGTTTTGTCCAGAATTAACGTATTGACGTCTCCACAGGCTTCTACAGCCCGTCCAGAGGTGGCGATGACGTTAAATTGGGAGACGCGATTCATCCCAGCAATCCCGATCGCGCTGAGTAGTCCGCCGATGGTGGTGGGAATGAGCGCAACGAGGAGGGCGACGAGAATGGCGATCGAAATAGGCGTTCTGACGTAGTTAGCCAGTGGTGAGAGGGTGGCGACGACGATTAAAAATACTTGGGTGAGGACGGCGAGGAAGACTGTGAGGGCGATTTCGTTGGGGGTTTTGCTACGTTTGGCACCTTCAACGAGAGCGATCATCCGATCGATAAATCCCTGTCCCGGATCGGCGGTAATTTGGATGGTTAGTTCGTCGGAAACTACTCTGGTACCGCCAGTAACGGAGCTGGCGATGTCGGTTCCCGGTTGTTTTAATACTGGGGCGGATTCACCCGTAATTGCTGACTCATCGACAGATGCAACGCCAGCGACGACTTCTCCGTCGGCGGGGATGGTTTCACCCAGTGCGACTTTGACGCGATCGCCTTTGCGGAGTTCGGTGGAGCTAACTTGCCCGATCGATCCGTCGGGTAAGACTTTGCGCGCGATCGTATCGGATCTGCTCGATCTGAGGGTATCGGCTTGGGCTTTACCGCGTCCTTCGGCAACTGCTTCGGCAAAGTTGGCGAAAATAACTGTGAAAAACAGAATGATGGTAATTAAGCCGTTGAGCAGGCGTTGGCGGTTGGGATCGGCATCTACCGTTCCGAAGATATTGGGATCGATGGTGACGAGGAGGGTGACGATCGTGCCTACCCAAACGAGGAACATGACTGGATTGCCGACGGCAACGCGGGGGTCGAGTTTGACAAAGGCGTCGCGAACGGCACTTTTGTACAGTCCGGAAGTGTCGGCTTTGGGCGATCGCCGCTTGCGGGTGGTATCGTCTGGCTGTGGCGGTTGAGAAGTAGTGGATTTCATGTATTTATCGCGATCGTGGATTTAAGTTCCTTGTTATCGAATAAAAGATTTGGACTAGTGCTTAGTTTTGAGTCGTTAAAATTTGGACTAGTGCTTAGTTTTAGGTTGCTGGTGCTAGAGAACCCGGATCTGGGGGGAGACCT
>NZ_PVWO01000636.1 GCF_003003845.1 Chamaesiphon polymorphus CCALA 037
AGACGGGGGACGGAGGGACGGGGAGACAGGAACAAGAAAAATCGGACTTTAAATTAGCAACGATCGCTATTATCATCTAATCGTCTAGTACTTACGATCGATTGGACTGGATCGACTAAATTACTCTGACGCCTCGATCGCAAAATTGAGTGACAAATAGCTCTAAATCTGGATCGGGGAGAGCAGCACGAACTTGATGATAGATGGTATCTGCTTGCTCCCGCGAGGCTGCTAAACTAAACACAGTCGGCCCCGAACCGGACATCATCGTCCCTAAATTGGGATGACGCTCGAACTCTTTTCGTAATTGATTCACGAGCGGATAAGCAGGCAATACCACTTTTTCTAAATCGTTATACAGACGCTGCCCAATTTTAACGGCATCTTTAGCCGCGATCGCGCGAACCAAGTCTCCAGAATGTACGCGATGAGATCGATCGACCAAAGCCGCAGGCTCGCGTGCGTATTCATGCTCGAATTCTCGTCGATAGGCATTATAAGCCCATGGGGTAGATACCTCTAGACTTTGATACTTACCCAGCACCACATAGATCCCTTCTAAGGTGGGTAGGGGCGAGATTACTTCCCCTCTTCCGGTCGCGATGGCAGTGCCACCCGAAATACAAAAAGGCACGTCAGAACCCAATCTAGAACCCAATTCTTGCAAGTCGCTCTGAGTCAGCCCCAAGTCCCATAATAAATCGATGCCAACCAATACGGCGGCGGCATTTCCCGATCCGCCAGCCAAGCCCGCCGCGATCGGGATATGTTTGTGTAAGGTAATTTCGACGCCACCATTTTCGAGAAAAGCGTCGGGAAATTCTTGCTGCATCAACTCAGCCGCACGATAGGCTAAATTAGTCCGATCGAGTGGCACTTTGGGGTTACCACAGTGCAGGATAATATTATCGGTACCCAAAGAGTGGATATCGACTCGATCGGCTAAATCCACTGTTTGCATCACCATCACTAGTTCGTGATAATTATCGGGTCTGATGCCGAGTATTTCTAGGTGGAGATTGATTTTGGCTGGAGCAACAAGAGTATAAGATTTCATCTAAATTAATATGTATCGAAGCTAATTCTAGACTTCATCGGGATCGATTCCCAAATCTCTCAGTTTTGCAGCTAATCTTGCCACCCGCTCTCGTGCTTGTCTGGACTCGGCTTGAGCCTGTCTAGTTTTGTCGATTTCTAGCTGTGTACGCTGCTGCTCTAGTGTTACCAATTCAGTTGGCGTGAGATAACGTTGGTTATTTTCGTCGTACCAATAGAGCCAATCTCTGGTTACGCCGCTGTAATTGCCCCGCTCGTAGCCGATTCCTAAGCCAATTTCTGTCATCCATAAAGGATTACCACTTTGTAATTGGTAAGTACCATCTACCAGTTTGTAGATTTCTAGCTTAGGTTTGCGTCGCCGCTGGGAATTGTAAACTACATAATATAGAACCCCCAGATTGGCGTATTGATTCAGTTTAGTAGTATATTCCTGTCGATAGGTGGTTGAGACCACTTCTAGTACGATGCTGGGGACAATTAACTCATCCCATAGCACATAACTAGGCCGTAATTCTTCGTCGTAGACTCTTTCTACACCTAAGCTCAAGAAGGCATCAGGTACGATCGGTGGTAATTCTGGATCGAAGTAAATCGCCATATCGATGCCTAATAGCCAATCCATCCGCTGTGCCCATAAAATCAGCAGAATCGATTTTAATAATCCAGGTATTAATTCTTGGAGTTCGCTATCCACAGGGGTATCGTCGGAGCAGGGGAGTTCTTCGGCAGAGGGTAGGCATCTGCGTAGTTCGGATTGGAACATGGCTACTATACCAAACTAGATAGGTGTATTTTAGCAAGGCTCGATCGACAATTATATTAATTTAGATTTTTTAACCGCAGCGATTTGCGCACGCCTTTGTTTCCCAACGAGCGCAAATCAAGACAGATACAGCTAGCGATATTAATGCAATTAGGATTTTGAAGATATGCAAGTTAGCAACTTACAGCAGCCATTTCATATTTATCCCTCTTCTGTCATTCTCCATAGAGTGTAATCCCAAAACCTTGCTGTATAACCTTTTCTCGAAAATGCTAACTGTTGAGCTATCGTTCGCGTAGCGTCGCCTTGGCGAATCGCCAAATAAAGCTTCAAAGTTCTTTGAAATAAGGGATGTAGCAATCGCATTTTATTTTACCTTGCGGAGAGTTGCAAAAGAGGGATATCTTTTAAGCAGGCAAATAATACCTTCTGTGCAGTATTCATTACGATTCAAGTACAAATCTCGATCGCCTATTTTAGCTACTAACTTGGACTTTTCCATCGACAACTCTAGCGTTAAAAGTCTGTAACTTTACATTGGTATCGTCTAAACATTCGCCTGTCAACAGACTAAAATTTTGCTTGTAAATCGGCGATGCAACTTTGGGAACGCCATTACGATCGCCGACGATACCTCTAGATAAAACGTAGGCTTTACTAAACGGATCGTAATTTTCGATTGCGTAAACATCTTCTCCTTCACCGACTCTAAATACGGCGACTTGTTGCCCGTTTATTAAAGCACAAACGCCTGTATTTGGTAAAATTCGGCCTAGTGGACAGATTGTCGTCCACTGTTGGGTTGTTGGTTGAATTGATTCTATTTGTGTCATTAAAAAAGCTCTGATAAATTACAACGCTCGATCGAAGATTAGCTGAGTTAATTTAGGTAGATGTCTAACTTCTGCTCGCTCTGGCTCATCTGTGGGTGTCTGGTTGCTATCCGTTTATTTGTCAGCACTACCAGT
>NZ_PVWO01000637.1 GCF_003003845.1 Chamaesiphon polymorphus CCALA 037
AGGCGCGTATATTTGTCGCTATTTTTGAGGAAGTCAACCACCTCTTGGAGTTCCTGTTTTGCTTCATCGACACCAGCAACATCGGTAAATTTAACGCCAGTTTTTCCTTGTGCATAAGTTCGCGCTTTACTTTTACCAACACCCATTACTCCACCGCTACTTTCGGTATATTTAAGTAGCAAAGCACCCGCACCGACAGCAACTAATGGCGGTAAAACAACTGCAAGTAATGTGCCTAACCAAGATTCGGATGCTGCATTTTGAATGGTATATTCTACGCCATTAGCTTGCAGTAAATCTGGCAAACTATCAGCCAAAAGATCGGGAATAGTAAAGTAAGTTTCTTTGCTATTTTCGCTGACAACTGTATACTCAATGCGGTTGGGACTAATTATCACTCGCTCGACTCGGTTGGTTTTAACTGCTGCGAGAAAGTCACCGTAAGCCTGTTGGGGAATAGTTGCCATCGTTTTATACTTATAGAGTAGATGGAGCGCAATACCAAATCTAGATAACAGTTAAGCGAGAGAATGTTCGACTGAATAGTTTCAGCTTTTCCTATGTTTCAAGATTAATCGATCGTCCCGATCGACATAAGTCGTGGTGCTACTCCAAATCTGACGGTAAACCACACTGCTAGTGTACTTAGCAGCAATATATTCTAAGATTGGATAATCTACTTGCATCGAGCTTATCCCGCCGCCACATGGACAAAATAAAATCTTATAATTATGTCGGTTCGGAGGAAATAAGGCTATCTGTTGCAACTTGTCCGAGTGGCACAATTATTCGCTCGATCGCAGATTTAAAAAATTGGATTGACAATATATGCGATCGATAAATAATCGCCGAGCGTATAATAGCAGCGACTTTTGTTATCGATCGAGATGGAAATCTTCGATTAGCAGATCGACACTCCGAACATGTTGCTTGTGCTGGTGGAGAGTCTGTATTATCTGCTGGTGAAATATTTATTACTTGCGATCGCTCGTACCTTGAGATATTCGATATTACTAATCAGTCAACAGGTTATTGTCCTGAAATATCATCTTGGCAATATGTTGAACCCACATTCCGCTAGTCCAAGCGAAGCTTGCGCGCCGTCTTCGGCGGTCGAAAAATAATTAAAACGAAGCCATAGGATCGTAGCAGTTATATTCTCAATAAGCTCAGACTATTGAGAACAATCTCTCGATCGCCAAAAAGAGACTAAATCGCTAGAAAGCTTGATATGAAAGGATTCTGGATCTTATTATTTTTTAGGCGATCGAACTAGCGGAATGTGGGTTGAAGCTGCACTCGATCGCATTCCAATCGCTCATCCGCCACATTTTACTACCGAATTTACTTTTCGACGTTGCGATCTTTGCTCTCAAATCAATATTGGCAAAGAAAATCTATTTATCTGTTCGGTATGCAACTCAATTTTGTCGGATGAATGGAACTTTAAATCATAAGTTAAGCATCAACTGACGATCGCGCGATCGCGATTCGATCTAAATTATCGCTATAACCGGACGAAATAGCTGGATTGTTTTGCTGGCGCGATGGAGTAATTACTGTGAAGACAGCAATCGCGACAACCGTCGATACACCTACATAAATAGCGATCGCAGTCTGATTCGATTTCCCAGTTTTGCCATTGTAAGTAGTGCCACACTGGGTACATTTTACGTGGTTAAACATTTTCGGCCCGACTATTCCTCCCCACCAAGTAAAGCCAATTGCTTCGGCTTTTTCTGAAGCGCAGTTTGGGCAAGATCGATAGCGTTCCATATAGTTTCTCCGAGTGTTACCCGATGATATTTGTGGTCATACAAAGAGAATACCCATTTTAGATCGATCTCAAACATTATTGACAGTAGTATAACATTTTTTTGATTTTGTCAATTTCTTTCCACCTTTTTGTCGGCATTGTTTCCAATCCAGTTAAAGCCTCCTCCCAAAAAGCTATTGCTCGATCTAATCGATATACTTAAATTATCTCTAGTCTTTCAGTTTCACAATATCAGGATTTTAGGCGTAGGGTGGGCAAATTTTTGATAACAGTACGAGGGCGGAGCTTGCTCTTATTTGCCCACCACTCTCACAATATCAGTATATTTAGAAGATCGACACTACTGAAAATCATCATTACGGTTTTCTAATCTCATTACCCGTTGATTTAATCTGCGATTAT
Source organism: Chamaesiphon polymorphus CCALA 037 (assembly GCF_003003845.1). Classification (GTDB taxonomy): domain Bacteria; phylum Cyanobacteriota; class Cyanobacteriia; order Cyanobacteriales; family Chamaesiphonaceae; genus Chamaesiphon; species Chamaesiphon polymorphus. The sequence continues at coordinate 2,180 of NZ_PVWO01000637.1, forward strand.
TTCTGGCATTATCTTCCGTTTTGCGCTCATTTTTTGCCAGATCGGTATCGAGATCGATGATATAGTTTTGGAGTGAATTGAATCCGCCTGTCATTGTTGTCAGCAGTGTCCCCTCCATACTATCCATGCGATTCTGCATCGCCATCATGTTCTGTTGCATCACTGTCATGTTCTGCTGCATCACCCCAACAGCCTGGATGACTTGGCTGAGTTGATTCTCGATGCGTTCTAATCTTTCCTCTGACATATATTTAAGAAACTCGATAAATCTATTGTACTATCATCTGAGCTTCCACACCAATAGGGTATCCACAAGGGGATACCCCTAAAGATTTGCTCCGCATGAATAGGGCACCTACAAGGGGATGTCCCTAAAGATTTTTATTAAATTATCGGTCTTAATATTGATTGCTTGCTTGACGTCGATCGATTGCTGTAACACCATTTAATTCTAATACTTTGCCATTATCAACTACAGCATAAAGCAACCACCGATCGCCACAATCCATTCGATTTTTGACCGTACATTCTAGATACTGTCTCTTATACACATC
>NZ_PVWO01000638.1 GCF_003003845.1 Chamaesiphon polymorphus CCALA 037
CCTCTACCCAACCTACATGCTATTCACGCTCAATTCTCAATTCTCAATTCTCAATTACTCAAACCACATCTGGCAATCGACGGCGACGAATATACAACCATAATAAACCAAGCGAACCGAGCGCAATCCCGACCAAACTAATTACTTGAGCGATTCTGAGCGAACCCAGCATTAAACTATCCGTCCGCAAACCTTCAATACCAAACCGTCCGATACTATAAACAACTAAATAAATCAAAAATATCGAACCCGTCCGTAGTTGATGGTGGCGATTGTCTCTAACGAATAACCACATCAAGAAACCAAATACTAACAAATTCCAGAGCGATTCATACAAAAATGTAGGGTGAACGTAATTGCAAGTTCCACCACCGCTGGGAATACATAATTTCCATGGTAAATCGGTCGGCCCGCCATAGGCTTCTGAGTTAAAAAAATTGCCCCATCTACCGATCGCTTGGCCTAGAGCTACAGATGGCGCGACAATATCGGCTAATTGCCAAAACGAAATCTGCTTGAGTTTGGCAAAAATAATTGCTGCGATCGAGCCGCCAATAATCGCCCCATGAATGGCAATTCCGCCTTCCCAAATCTTGATAATTTGTTCGGGATTTTGCGAATAATTTTCCCATTGAAAAGCGACATAATATAGTCGCGCGCAGGGAATTGCTGCCAATACCAACCAAATTGACAGATCGGCGATCGCTTCTGGATCGACATCGCGAGACTTTGCCAATCGCATCGATAAATTCACGCCAATTAATACCGATGAAGCAATTAATAAGCCATACCACTTGAGGCGAAAACCACCAATCTGGAAAATTTCTTCTCCAGGCGATACAAATTGAAAAGCGAGGAGAAATCGATCCCAATCGAGAGCGAGAGCGCGATCGGAATTAACGAGATCTAAACTAGGTAGTTGCAAGAACGAAGCTAAATTTTCGACACAGAGACTAGGAAAATGCAGTAACTCAGCTAACATATTAGATCGGTTGGTAGTACCCAGGAGGACGGGCTATGTGTAATTATCCAAAGACAATAATTTATCGATTCGCTCTGCATCGAGCCGATCGATCTTTAAAGGCTGGCAATCGCTGGGACTGAGGTACTCCGGCTCGAATTTATCCCACTGCGCTGAAGGTGCTGCTGCGCGCTTGGGAATACGGGGTAGGGTTGGTTTTAATTCGATCGGGTGGAGCTGACGCGGATCGAGTGCGGGTTCTTGGCGATCGGGTAATGTTATGGCTGGTGAGGCTGATGACAAGTCGATCGATCGTGATTCGATCGACGATGACTCGGACATGAAGTCTTCATCTTCTACCCATTCTTCCCAAACAGCTCCATCTTCATCGATGGATAAGTCGATTTCATCATCCATATGTTCGAGATCTTCTACTAGCGATCCGATGCGATCGGTTTGTGGATTACGCTGCATTGCGATTCTAGGAGCGGTCAGTGGTTGCCATGGGACTCGAGTAGCATCGCAACTGGCGGCTAACTCAGACAACTCTTCATCGCTAAATTTTGCTGCCTTACTAACAATAGAGCCGATCGGTCGATCTTGACGATCGATTGGTGATGCAGCCGTAGCTTCATGCAGTCGCGCTACCAAAGTATCGGTGTCCATCCACTCCGCCTGAAGGATCGGACTGGGGTGATGTTCTTGGCTGGCAGCATTATGGATCGATGGGGCTAACACTGTCAAAATTGCTTTGAATCGATCGAGATAACCCTGCACGATCCGGTGGCTCGCCACAATTTGGTCGATATGTAATTTTTGCAATTTGAGATAATTACTGCTGTTCGTGACGACATCTTTACCGACCTCATTGTGAATATCTCCTGTCAGTAAGTTGATTTTGGTGCGGAGATATTCCCGATCTGATGACTCGGAGTTGGCTAGCTCCTGTGTCAATCGCGTCGTCACATCCAACTCGTGAGCAAATCCTCTGTGCAAGAGAGTTGTATCCCGCACTACTAATGCTAAAGCTTCATGAAGTCGTCCGGCTTGTAGCTTTTGTTGGAATTCTTCGCTGGAGATCATAGTATTTAGGTGACAGGACTCACCAGTAACTACACAGATCGTAGCTCAGTTCGGCAAGCATCGATCGGAGCAATGGCAGGCTCAGGCCAATCACATTGCTATGACAGCCCTCAATTTTGTCAACGAAGCCACTGCCTTTGCCTTCTAGAGCAAATCCACCCGCACAGACTAACGGCTCGCCAGTGGCAATATAAGCCTCAATCTGAGCATCGGTCACTCGCCCGAAGTAAACTTGGGTAATCCCACAGCGGACGACTTTTCTAGATTGGGTTTGGTCGATCAGGGCATGTCCGGTATATAGAGTTCCGCTACCGCCCCGCATTTTTTGCCAGCGGGTAAATGCAACTGCGGGATTTTCCGGTTTGCCATAAATCTCATTACCGACAACAAACACAGAATCGCACCCCAAAATGAGAGAGTCTTGGACTTGGTTGGTGACAACTTCTGCTTTACGCTGCGCTAGCGTCTCTACCAGTGCCACCGGATCGCGCAGTTGAATCTGCGATTCGTCGAAGTGACTGACGCAGACGAGCGGATTGATGCCGACGCTCTGAAGCAATCGTCTCCGAGCGGGTGAAGCAGAAGCTAGTACAAAGTTAATATTCATACGTTTACAGAAGTTCTGGAAAAAATGTTCGCACTCACGCTGAATGTCCCACGGGGATAGGATCGGATCTCTTCTCCCAGTGTTGGGCTACGGGTGGTAACAAGAGTTATTTGAGTTGCTGCATAGTCTGTGTT
>NZ_PVWO01000139.1 GCF_003003845.1 Chamaesiphon polymorphus CCALA 037
CCCCTAACCCCTTCTCCCAAGCTTGGGAGAAGGGGAACCGGACTATTCTTGCTCCCCTCTCCCAGACTTGGGAGAGGGGCTGGGGGTGAGGGCATCTACAACCTGGAGAATTTCCCCCAATACCGCCTCCATTTCCTGGATGACCGCCTCATTGGAAAACCTCAACACTGTATAACCATAAGCCTCTAGCTGCAACGTCCTAGCAGCATCGGCATCTACCTGTGTTTGGTGAATCGCTCCATCCACCTCGATCGCCAATTTATAAGCAGGGCAATAAAAATCCAGAATAAAATTACCCACAGGATGTTGGCGGCGAAATTTTAAACCAGCCAACTTACCACCTCTCAAAGCTTGCCACAGCAGCTTCTCTGCTGGGGTTTGAGTCTTTCTCAATTGTTTGGCAGCAGTTTCGATCGAGCTATTAGTACCCCGAATTCTAGCAGGTGAGTCGGACATGGATAACAAAAAATTAGGTGCTTTTCCTAGATTGCCCAAGTTGCCTTCATCTCAAACCCTGCTGTTGCGATCGACAACCCAGGTAGCCCTCTCCCCGCCATCGCCTCCGGCTCCGGCTCCCCTCTCCCAAGCTTGGGAGCAAGGTGGTTTCATACAAGAAAATAAAAGTGCTTAGTCTTCAACCCTTCGCCCTCACCCCGCCAGATCCTGCGGCTCCGGCTCCCCTCTCCCAAGCTTGGGAGAGGGGTTGGGGGTGAGGGCAAGGGCGATCGGGTGATACCAACCGGATTTAGGATGAGAAGTAGATTGAGAGACTTTTATTCTGGTGTATGAAACCACCCTGCCTCTCCCAAGCTTGGGAGAGGGGTTGGGGATAAGAGCAAGATTGACAGGTTTTACCAACTGAATATCGCCCCCAAAGTCCTTAATGCCATCTTTTGCACCTCAGTCAATCCGATCGCGCCTGCAATATTCATCCCTTCATAGAGTCGATCGGGTCTGAGGGTGTTCAGACATCTCCCCGTTTGCACATCCCAGAGTTTAATCGTCTCATCTTGACTGCCACTCGCCAACATTTCACCATCTGGACTAAAGCCGACGACCCAAACTTCGCTCGTATGTCCTGGGAAAACTCGCACGCACTCGCCACTTTGCACATCCCACAACCGCAGATTGCAATCGTCCCCACAAGTCGCGATCGTCTCTCCATTGGGACTAAACTTGACAGAGCGAATCCGGTTGACCCCACCGCGAATCATCTGCACGCACCGACCCGTTTTGACATCCCACAACCGCACGGTAGCATCAAAACCACTACTCGCCAGCGTTTGACCATCTGGACTAAAATCGATCGACCACACTGCACTCGTATGTCCCGATAAAACATGCAGGCAGCGACCCGTTGCCCCATCCCACAACCGCACGGTGCGATCTTCGCCACTACTAGCGATCGTCTGTCCGCTGGGACTAAATCTGACTGAATATACCCAACTGGTATGTCCTTCCAAAACCTGAGAACATCGACCCGTTGGCACATCCCAGACGCGAACGACAAAATCAAACCCACCGCTGGCTAATTGTCCTCCATCCGCACTGAAACTAACGGCGCGAATCCCGCTAGTATGACCCTGCAATACCTGCAAACATTGCCCGCTGCGTACATTCCACAGTCGAATGGTGCGATCGAATCCCGCACTGGCTAAAAGAGTTTTTTGAGGATTGAAACTCACAGAACGCACCCAACTCGTGTGTCCTGACAGCGTTCTCAAACAGACACCTCGATCGACATCCCACAGGCGTAACACGGCATCCAATCCCCCACTAGCTAGAATTAACTTTGCTGGCGATCGATCCGGAAACTGTTCGCTAGCACAATTAGGCTCGCCCAGTGGATCTGTCAAATCTATGAGGGCAAAATCGATCGCCCACACGCCACTTTTGTGTCCTTGCAACACATTTAGACATTGCCCCGATTGCACGTCCCACAACCGTACCGAAAAATCAATACTACCGCTAGCGAGGAGCTGGCCATCAGGACTAAATCGTACCGAATGCACCCAACTAGTATGCCCCTGCAACGTTCGCAGACATTGCCCGGAACCAACGTCCCAGAGCCGCACGGTAAAATCATCCGCCCCGCTAGCCAACATCTGACCCACGCCTAAGATCGGGCGATCGATTGCCGGACTAAAAGCCACCGTCCACACCCCGCTCGTATGCCCGTGCAACGTCTGTAGACACTGCTGCGTTTGGACATCCCACAGTTTCACCAAGCCATCCTCGCTCCCGCTGGCCAGGAGTAACCCATCGGCACTAAAACTGACCGATCGTACCCGTTGAAAGTGACCCTGTAATGTCGTCAAACAGAGGCGATCGCTAAGGTGCCACAACCGCACTGAGCCATCGCAACTGCCACTCGCCAGTATTCGACCGTTTGGACTAAAACAAACTGCCCCAACGGCACCTGCGGCATCTGCTAAGAGGGTTTGACATTGACCCGTTTGGAGATCCCACAAGCGCAGGGAAGCATCATTACTCCCACTCGCCAGCATTCGACCGTCGGGACTAAAACTCACGCTCCAGATCCAATCCGTGTGCCCTTGCAGCACCTGAAGGCACTGTCCCGTCTGCACGTCCCACAGCCGCACGCAAGCATCATTACTCCCACTCGCTAGCGTCCGACCATCGGGACTGAAGCGCACCGACCAGATCCACCCCGTATGCCCTTGTAAAGCTAGCAATGGTTGGCGATCGGCCAACCTCCAGATCTGAATTGTATTATCGACATCCCCTGTTGCTAACAAGGTACCATCAGGGCTGAGATCGATCGATAAGATCCCACTCAAACTTTCTGCAAACATCGATTTAGAGAGGTTGGCGTGCTGAAAATTGACCCTGTGTAAGCTTGTCTGCCGTAAATCGGCTTGCCAGACGTTCAGACTGGAAAAATCCCAATTCTGCAAGTCAGTATTCAAATACACCAACAAATTCAGTAGATTGCCACCCAAATATCCAGGTTGTGGCGATCGTCGCTGTTGCTGTAGTAATTCCTGAAATCGTCGTTCGATCGATTGCCGACCGCCCAATGTAGTTAATAAGCGTTCCAAAATCGGCTGCACGATCGATCGAATTTGCGTTTCGCGGATGAAGTCTTTGGACTGGGCTTTGACGATCGCGTGAGTTTGAAGCAAGAAGTCTGGGGCAATAGGTGATAAAGGAGCGGATTCAGCCGCGCTCTGCTGCGGACTACAAATCTCCGCACATACTCGCTCGATCGCGAGTTCGGTGACATATGCCATCACCACAGGCTGCAAAGTAAATCCAGCAGCACTCTGCTCGACGATCGATCGTCGCAACAGCGATTGAATTGCATCGGGGAGCGATCGCCCTGTCGCCAATGTCACCAGATCGCGCTCTAAGGCAGCCAGAGAGGTCGGCTCTCGGTTAATTGCCAACCACAGCAGGACTTCGCGTTCTGCGGGAGCTAGCCGCTCGACTTGCCGTGCGAGCAAATCACGAATATCTTCAAATACCGCCATGCCCCGATCGATATAGTCCAATACCGCCGCAATCCGACCCTCCAGAAAGTCCCGAACGAGTGCCGCCACCATTTTCAATGCCAGTGGATTGCCCCGATAATGTTCGATTAGCTTGAGCCATTCTGCGTCAGTGCCCACAAACGCGCCTTTGCTCTGAAACAGTTCTCGACCTTCATTGACATCCAATCCCGCCAATTGGCACGATCTGACGGGTAACTGCTCCCCTTCCAACAGTGCAATCTCTTTGGGCTTTTCCCGACTCGTCAACAGCACACAGCTTTGATGCGGCACCTCACCTAGCGATCGCAGCAATTGCCCATATCCTTCATAACCCTCGCGATACTGTCCGGCTTGGCTACCACTGCTCAAAATCGTTTCCACATTGTCCACAATCAGCAGACACCGCTGTCGCTGCAAACACGTCATCAGTTTAGTCAGCCGTCCGTCTAAACTAGCCGGAACGAGCGGATCTTCTCTTTGTGCCCACAGCAAAAATTGCAAAACACTCTCCAAAAAATCTGCTAGCGGCGGTGCGTTGGCGAGCGATCGCCAGATCGCGATCTCAAATTCAGGTTGCAGTTGTAATCCCAACTTCACCGCCAGCGCACTTTTGCCAATTCCGCCAATGCCCACGATTGCCACCAATCGACAACAATCATCCGCCAGCCACTGTTGCAGGCGTGCTAAGTCCTGTTCTCGCCCATAAAAGACCGACACATCGATCGCCTCGCCCCAATCTTGACGCGGATCTTCCTGTCGAGCTGCCAGTTGCTCGAATGGATAACTCGGCGGAGCACAGTCTCCCTGAGCGAGCTGTAGCTCGAATCCGCGCAAGAAATATTCGATCGACAGTCGATCGACTGCTTGTTTCCGTTTGAGAATCCGCGTAATCGTCTGGAGTGAGAGTCCCGTGCGATCGGCAATCTGTTCGCGAGTCAACCGTTGTCCCCAATTCTGTGCTGCTTCTACTGCCTGGATTGCCTGCTGCAATTTCTGCCATCCCTTTGCCGTCAGGATCGCACCACGTTCGCGCCTAGACTTAGAGGAACGCTCAGACATACAACACTCAGAACGACAGCTTGTTAAAGATCTTAGCGTACTTAAAATCCTTGCTCGTTGACGTAGCCGCGATCGCTGTAGGTAATCGCCATTTATTGATTAATTACTTACCTTAAAACACTCCAGCCGTCTTTCGTTTTAACATCAAATACTCTTCTGGTTGCGCTTTCAAAATAGTGAATTGAAACTTTATTATTTCCGACATATCCATCTCTATAAACCTTATACCACTTACGTGGTTCGATCTTTCTCAACTCTCGTAATAGTTCTCGGTGATTTATCTCCACTTTTTGGATGCCATTTGGAGCAGCTCGAAAGCCTCTAGGGAAATTAGGTGACTTTCTCAGAGAGGAATATACATTCCGTACAGGTATATTTGAAGACTTTGGACTCTGGCTTGGGGTGTTAATTCTACCACGGCCAACAGGACTACCACCACCAGAGCCACCTTCCATTCTCCGCGCTGTCAGCATTTTTGGGAGTAATCCCGATCGATCGTCGCTCTGTTGCTCCACATCAGCTAGAGCTAATCCATGAGGTAGATTCTCAGGATAGCGATCTATTCTCGATCGAGTGAAATTTTGAGCGGCGATCGCTTTGACTGGGGCGATAGGTTGGATTAAGAGTGCTGCTCCGGCGACGATCGAGAAACTCTGAAAAATAAATTTCTTCATTTTATTCACTTCTAAAATTTGCGATTTTAAGCGATACTAAAGTAGCTATCTTAGACGGTCTTTAGCCAGAATAATAAACTGCTATCGAGTGACTAAAACTTGATGTACTCCTCGATTCTCCAGGGGAGAGGCTCCGCCAACGAGATCGACCACATACCCCGTCCGTTGTAGCTTAGGTTTGGGTTAAGGTACGCCGATGACGGAGTTGGAAGTATTAATTCGAGCGATCGATTCCTGCTTGCCATTAAAAGGCAACGGTAAAATCGATAATCGATCGGTTACACCAGGTGCGGGCAATTTACCATTATCATAGGTACTTGCCAGAAAATCACCATCGGAAATAGCAGCAATGTAGCTACCTGAAAATTTCGGTAATTGTGGCATCGATCGAGCATAATTGAGTTGAATTGAAATTAAGATCGCTAGAAAAATACCGACTAGAAATGCGATCGCAATTCGATTAATTCTCAATCCTAAATATCGTTCGTGCTCCATAGCTAAATTTCCTAACAATTTTGATGGTTGCTCAAACATTTCGTTCTTTAAATACTTCCTCTGCCAACGTCATTGCCTGTTGCACTTTAACAAACCCCACATAGGGAATCATGTGCATAATTGCTTCGACAATTTCTTGGCGGTTCGCGCCCACATTTAAGGCTCCATTAACATGTACCTTGAGCGGTAGTTCCGATGCAGTTGTGTTCAGTCCCGTCAGCGCACCAACGGTTGCTAATTCGCGGGTTTTGAGATCTAGATTCGGGCGTGAGAAGACATCGCCATAGGCAAATTCCACAATATAACGTCCCAAATCGGGCGCGATATCTTCAAAGCTGTTTACCACTGCCTCACCCGATGATTTGCTGATTCGATCGAGAGCGGCTAACCCTCGCTGATAGCGCGCTTCATTGGTTTCTGCTTGCCGCCGACTTGCTAGATCGGGTTGTGGAGTCGCCGCAGGCATTCCCCGTTGCTTCAAATCTGTAAATACCTTTTGTGCGGCGGCAACTGCCGCCACTGTCTTGGGATATCCGGCATACACGGTCATTTGCAATAGTAATTCTTTGATTTCAGTCTCAGTCGCACCCGATCGCAAGGCACCTTCTACCCGCTCGGCTACCGAATTACTTTGATTTCCCAAGACTGTGACGATCGCCAGCGTCGCTAACTCACGGGATTTGAGGCTCAGTCCGCGCCGATTCCAGATTTCGCCCCGTGCGAATTCGACGATCCAGCGCGATAAATCGGGAGCAAGGTTGGCAAATCGAGTGGCGATCGTTTTGGTTCGATCGCCTTCGGTTTGTTGTAAATTCTGAATGCCCAGTTGATAACGATCGCCTTCCGGTCGAGCCGAAACAGGTTTGTAATCTAGCTTGCGCTCTTTAAAGACTTCGCGGGCGATCGCGATCCCATCTTGGGCGGTGGGAAACCCAGCGTAGACGATCGCATGAAGGATCGTTTCTACCACTTCTTGCGGCGTACAACCGACATTGAGCATTCCATGAATGTGGAATTTTAACGGCGATCGCACCGAACCGATCGCCGTTAATGTTGCCACGATCGCAATTTCTCGCTGTTTCAAATCGAGTCCGGGTCGAGACAACACATCACCGAACACATGTTCGACCGTCATGCGGGCTAAATCTGGCGAAAATGGTTCCAACGGACGAGTGGCACGAGCGTAATCTTGACCCCCAACTCGTTTGAGCGTTTCCAGGCCGCGAGTATAGCGATCTGGCGATTGCGCTTGTGTTTTTTTACCCATGATTCCCAGCCCAAAAGTTGCCAGCGTGGCAAATGTGGACGTGAGTATCGATCGACGCATCCGGCGAGAAGTTTGTGGCATGATTTTTACAACACACTGATTATGATTCTTTAAACTTCAGCTACCTGTTCAGAATGCCAACGACTGGAAGTCGTGGCTAATGATGCAAAGTCCTCAGAAACGATACTAGTTTATTAATGTGAGTAAGGGATAAGGATTCACTAATCCAACAATCAGCCCCAACTCACAGATCGATTCCCATTGCGGAGCTAATGCGTTCGCGTAGCGTCTCGAAGAGAAGCGCGCCACGCTACCCACCAACCAATCCTTGTGCAGGGGAGTTTGAGGGGCGGCACCCCGCCTCCTCAACGGGGGGTCTGGGGGTCGGAACCCCCAGATCCGGGTTCCCTAGCACCAGTAACCCAAAACTAAGCACCACTTACAACCCAGACATCATGCCGCCATCCGCCAATAGCGAAACGCCCGTGATGTAGGGACAATCATTGGAGGCGAGAAACAATGCCGCTTCAGCAATCTCTTCCGCCGTTGCAATCCGCTTGAGCGCATCCGCCAACTGCCGCGAGGATTCGACCTTTTCCGGCGAGCCGCCCGTCGATCGCTGAAATAGCGGCGTATCCGTAATCCCAGGTGAGAGCACGTTCACCCGAATGCCTTGTTGACCGTAATCCAGTGCCGCCGCTTGAGCTAAACCCAGTAATGCTCGTTTAGCTGAGGCATAAGCCGCAAAACCCGGTCGAGTCGCTACGGTGTGTTGAGAAGCCGTAATGACGATGTTTCCACCCTGCTTGAGCATGTGCGGAATCTGGTATTTCATTGCTAGGAACACGCCCCGCAGATTGGTATTCTGAGTCGAGTCCCACTCTTCTACACTAATCTGGTGCAGCGGCTTGGCGAGAACGTCACCTGCATTGTTAAATGCGACATCTAACCGACCGTATTTATCGACGATCTGGTTGACGAATGATTCGACTTGCTTGGGCTGCGTCACATCTGCCTGGATGTAAGTGGCATCGCCACCATTCTTGACAATCTCGCGTGCTACTTCAGCTCCCAAGTTTTCCCGCCGTCCGCAGAAGCCGACCTTGGCTCCTTCACGAGCAAAAGCCAGTGCTGCCGCCCGTCCGATCCCAGACGTTGCGCCAGTAATCGTGACCACCTTCCCAGCAAAGCGACCTCTAGGTGCGATCGATGTGGGTGTTGGTTCGGGTTGCTGCGCGGTTGCTTGAGCATTGAGACCGATTGCGGTGACTCCAGCGATTCCGGCAATTCCAGCTTGAATCGCTTGGCGACGGTTCGGCAATTCTCGTTCCGAGAGGCTATGCCAACGATTGGGGTTGGATTTGGGCATGAGTGTTTGTCCTGCAAAAATGATTCAGGATGTCCGCTAGGTTCGATCTCACTTTAGCGGTTTCGACCCAACGCATTTGCAAAATTAACGGCAATAGTTTAAATCTAATTCATGTCTAAAAGATTAACAATGTCTTTTTTTGGCAGGACTGTCATGCAAAAAAAACATTAATTATGAGTCGTTTACCAGATTTAGAAGTATTCGTACAAGTCGTCAATAGCGGCAACTTTGCCAAAGCAGCGGCGGTGCTAGAAATTAACCCCTCGGCGATCAGTCGCCGGATCGGTCAGATTGAAGAACGGTTGGGCGTGCGGTTGTTCGATCGCACCACGCGGAGCATTAGGTTGACCGAAGTGGGCGATCGTTATTTCAAGCGGTGCCTGAGCATTTTGGCAGATGTGGCTGAAGCCGATCGCGAAGCCAAGCAACACAGTAAGGCACCTCAAGGCTTACTGCACGTCAGTTGTTCGACGCTGTTCGCCCATCGCCATTTACTGGTGCGCTTGCCGGAGTTTTTGGCACGATACCCGCGCTTAAAAATTCAACTGGCACTGACAGATGATGTGGTAGATGTGGTGGGCGACGGCATCGATGTTGCGATTCGGATTGGCGAACTTGCCGATTCGGCACTGATTACGCGACGCTTGGTATCCGATCGCCGGATTATTTGCGCGGCTCCAGCCTATCTCGATCGCTATGGTACTCCAGCTACGCCTGACGATTTAGCCACGCACAATTGTCTCGCCTTAAATGCTTACAAAACCACCTTAAATCAATGGCGATTTCGCGATCCGATCGGACTTAGAGAAATTAGCGTCGGTGGAAATTTTACCGTCAATAGTGGGATCGCACTGTATGAGTCAGTGTTAGCAGGCTTGGGTATCGCTCGCACGACCGAATTTTTCGCCGATCGAGCCTTGCGATCGGGTCAATTGGTACGGATTCTAACTGAGTATGAAGACGATCGAGATATTAGCATTTATGCGATCTTTCCTAGCAATCGTTATTTACTGCCGAAGGTACAATGCTTTGTCGAATTTATAGTCGCAAGTTATGTAAATGAAGAAACTTTGGGTCTTTCTTTTGATAGATGTTCTATTTGCACATTTCCTGTCGATTCAAATATATAATTGCAACTCTGAGGAAAGAGTACAGGAAAGATGCCTTCGCTTGCGTCTGTTTACCCCTTACCCTTTGCCCTTTTCCTAATCCCCAACTCTCGATCTAACTAGCAACTTACGCTATTAATATGTTGTATTTTATCTCAGTCTGGACATTGCTACTAATTGGGTGCTGTAGCTGTGGATTCGGATTGCTGAATATATTAGAAATTAACATCCCGCGATCGCATAGTCCGTTTTCGAGATTGGGCGATCGCGCGATTGTTTCCACCTGGTTAGGAATGCTGGCGATCGCGATTACACTATTAGCAACTGCGTTATTCATTCCATTATCGCCGTTAATTGGCGGCGTTGTTTTTAGCATTTTTTTAGTAATATCGCTGCGATCGCGATCGACTCGATTAGAAATAGTTGAGTTGTATCGCCAGATTTCCAAACCGCAGATTTTGGTGTATTTAGGCGTCGCGATCGCGCTGGCGGCGTTCTTTGCTCAACCCGTGCGCTGGGATGATACCGGACTTTATCACTACAGTCTCGTGCGCTGGTTTGCCCAGTTTGGAATGGTACCGGGATTAGCGTTACTATTCCCCAATTTTGGCTTTACTTCTGCCTGGTTTGCCTTTGCAGCACCGCTCAATCCCGATTGGGCGATCGCGCGGACGATCGCCGTTACCAATGGCTTTATCTTTCTGTTAGCAGTCTTACAACTATTAATTAGTTGCCAGCGGTTGCTGCGTCAGCAGGCGCGATTCATCGATATATTTGTGGCAGTTTATTACAGTTGCATCCTGCTCCTGACGATCGGGACAAACCTGATGCTGATTATTTTAGTTTCTCCTTCTACCGATATTCCCGCTTTATTACTGGTGGCGATCGTTACTTGGGCAATGTTGACGATCGAAACTGCACCAGGATCGGATCGATTGACACCAGCTCGCCAACTCGTACCACTAGTAATCGCCGTGGGAGCTGTCTCGATCAAGCTCACCACATTACCGCTGCTATTGGTAACTGGACTATGGTTTATTTTTCGAGCTGGATTCAATCGCAATATCTTTCAGCGGATGGGGATTGCAGCGGTAGTCAGCCTGTTGCTCGTTCCGTTTTTGCTATCGAGTATTGTCACTTCTGGATGTCCGATCTATCCATCTTCAGCCTTCTGTCTAAATGTACCGTGGGCGGTAGGAGCCGATCGATCGACAGCCAATGCTACCCATCACTGGGTTACTTGGTATGGTAAGCCGCCAGCAGGCATCGCTCCTTGGCTGTGGGCATTCAAACAGTGGTTTGCAACAACAACGGGCAATAAAATCACCGTCTTGATGAGTTTGATTTCAGCAGGCTGTGCGATTTACGCACTCAAAACTCGCTCTTGCCAGCGTTATTTAGGATCGATCGGCATCTTTGTTGTCGGCATCAGCTTTTTCCTGATGACGTCTCCTTTAAATCGGTTTATGTTGCCTTACTTCTTAATTGTGCCCGCATTAGCTGTAGCTATTTATTACGGATCTGATGTTGCTACCGAATCTTTAATGCCGCCGCTCCAAGCAAGCAACAGTATCGTTATCTTGCCTCAAAAATTGCCAATTCATCTGCCAAAACTGGTAGTAATTTTACCGCTGATAGTGGCAGCAATTTCGACAGTGCATCGGGTGCAAACAGATTATTCACTACTAATTTTGCCGCCAGCCCGAGATCTGAATGTGACGATCGAACGTCAAGTGAATGATGTGACTTATTTTTTCCCGCTCGGTTCATCACCTCGCTGCTGGACGAATGAATTGCCATGTGCGTATCATCCCACCAAAGTTAGACTGCGAGATCCCGATCGGGGAATTAAAGCGGGCTTTATCCGGAGTTGAATCGCTGCTGTGTTATCTCACTCAGGATCGACAAATCGGTTAAACTCGATCGAGATGACTTAAATTCTTTACCCGATCGAGATTTCCAGATGACAGCGATCGCCACACCGACTATTAACGCTCTGTGTCAGCCAACTTCAGCCGCTTGGCTCGAACAGGCTCTAGGTAATATCGATACGATCTTGCTCGATCATTCCCATTGCGAGCGCAAAGCAGCCAGTACTGCTGTGAATATGATGTTCCGGTATCCATCCAATCATAAACTCGTCCGGCAGTTAACCGCGATCGCGCAGGAAGAATTAGAGCATTTCGAGCAAGTCAATCAAATTCTCGAACAGCGTGGTATTCCACTAGCTCCCCTCAATGCGCCGCCTTATGGCAAAGGCTTAATGAGTCAAGTTCGCCATCAAGAACCACTCCGATTACTAGATTCATTACTCATCTCTGGCTTGATTGAAGCACGTTCTCACGAACGATTGGGATTGCTCGGTACTCATCTCCCCGATCCAAAATTAGCGGCATTCTACCGCAGTTTAATGGCATCAGAAGCGCGTCATTTTGGAATTTATTGGTTATTAGCAGATACCTATTTCGACAGAGAAATCGTCCAATCTCGTCTTGCCGAACTCGCTATCTTTGAAAGTCAGTTACTATCTACTCTCTATCACGAGCCGAGAATCCATAGTTAATTTATAATTGATAATTGATAATTGATAATTGATAATTGATAATTGATAATTGATAATTGATAATTGATAATTGATAATTGACA
>NZ_PVWO01000639.1 GCF_003003845.1 Chamaesiphon polymorphus CCALA 037
TTGTGACAGCGATGTCGCATCTGTAAGCATCTAAATAACATACAGAGCTATTAAATAAATAAGCCAGGAGAAACATTAAAAAATTCACCTAATGCCTTTGCTTGTGCCTTACTAATCGCTCTTTTTCCATTAACTACTTCCGATACGACTCCCCGCGAACCAATTAATCCCACAAGGTCGGCTTGACGAGTATTGTTAGACGCCATCAAGTGCTGTAAAAGTTCGTGGGGAGTCACATTATCCATCGGATAATGTTCGGTTTCATAATCTTCAATTAAAACAACTATTAGCTTTAAAAGTTTGAGTTCTGCTGCTGTTTTATCTTGTTTAAATGTCAGCCGCTCGGCGATCGCTAGCGCACGATCGTATTCTGTCTCAGAATCGATCGCCTGCGGCACCAATTCAGCTAGCAATTGTGGATAGTTATCTCTGTCTAATATAATAGTCATTCATTATTAAAAATAAGGATTATTTTTCCAATCATCTTTGTCATAGTCAGCATGGGTGAGAAAATATTTGTAATAAACCGTCTGCGATTGATAATCCATGCCAACTATCAGTCTATAGGTATTACCTTTAATATTAAATACAGTTAAATTACCCACCGCTTCTGTCTCTGGATAATCTTCGCGCACTTCTTCTAGGTTTTGCCAATCTGCGTTCTTAACTGTGGCATACCATCGATCGACTATTTTACCAACATTAGGATATTTAGATACATCGGCACGAAGGTTGCGGATGGAAATTAAATGCATAATCTGTCTGAGGCCTAGTTGAATGTGTTGGGAAATATTTCATATCTTGCTGCTTATTAAGTACATGCGAGTTATTTTTTGTCGATCGAGCTATAGTTCCAACTATTAGAACTATTTCACAAGCTGGTAAACCCGCTTTACCCATTAGATCGGTGCTTGTAAGAAGTTGATGCGATCTTCAATTCATCTATAATCTCAAAATGAGAGCAAATTGTCAAGACCTAGACGCTAGAGTTGGGTCAATTGCTGGCTACTACTTGAATTCTGTTAAACTACTTAAGTAATTTATGGGTTGTCGATCGTATGCCTGAAGCAGTCTTAAAAGGTCGCGTTGCCCTAGTTACAGGCGTAAGTCGGCGGAAAGGCATTGGCTTTGCGATCGCGCAACGGCTGGCAACATTGGGTGCAGATGTTTTCATTCACTCTTTTTCACCCTATGATGCAGATCGATCTTGGGGAGCCGATCCTGATGGAATTCCAGCATTAATCGCTACGTTGCAAGAATATGGTACTCGGATTGCCCATGCCGAAGGAAATTTTTTAGATCCGGCTGTGCCTCACCAGATCGTGAATGCTGCTGTTGAAGCATTTGGACACATCGATATTTTGGTGGCAAATCATACTTATAGCACCTTAGAAAATTTGGAAGAATTAACCGCCACAGCAATCGATACGCATCTACAAGTCAATGTGCGCGGTACACTATTACTCACACAAGCATTTGCAGCTCAACATCATCAAAGTTCTGGTGGTCGAGTCGTACTATTAACATCAGGACAACATCTCAACCCCATGCCGAGCGAACTTGCTTATGTGGCATCTAAAGGCGCGGTGCAACAATTGACACTGAGTTTATCCGCCCATCTGAGTCCACGCGGAATTACTGTAAATACGGTCAATCCTGGTGCGACAGATACAGGCTGGGCAGATGATAAATTATATGAGTTTATTCGCGCGGCCAATCCCCAAGGGCGATGGGGACAGCCAGAAGATGCCGCACGATTGATTGGTTGGCTGGCAACCGATGATGCCCAGTGGATAACTGGACAGACTCTTAATTCTACTGGAGGTGGTTACTGAGATTCATCTTTATATTGGGCTAGAACTAGTAGATTAGATTGGTTTTTGTCATAGAAGAGACGAAGATCGATCTAACTGTTAGGATTGAGAGAGTTGTTCCGAGCTATCCTTATCGCTCGATCTAATTTCCATGCTCTCTGGCAAAGCCCTTCCACAGGAAGATCGACAACTTAATTTTGCTGTATTTGGCGATATTCACGGACGAATTGCCCTGATGTATACGCTGGCAATTTTGTGGCAGCAGGAATCGGGGATGAAGCTAGATGGATTGTTGCAAGTCGGCGACATGGGAGCTTTTCCAGATTTGTCGAAATTGGATGAAGCGACTAAAAAACACGCCCAAAAAGATACCGACGAACTAGGCTTTCAAGACTTTTATGCGGCGACGCCTGAAAGCAAATTTTATCTAGAGCATCCACATGCTCCGATGACTTATTTTGTTAGAGGAAATCATGAAGATTTTGAATATTTAGGAAATTTTACTAAACCATCGTCGATCGATCCTTGGGGTAAAATCTTATTTATTCCAGACGAACGGAGTGTTTGCGTGGGTGAAGACGATCGATCTGTGAAAATTGGTGCGTTTGGAGGCATCGCTTCCAGACAAGAATTAGCCGCACGGGGGAAGTCGGGGCGCGAAAAATATCGGAAGGCGCAAAAAATTAGTAACTCCGAACCGCGTTTTTTTAGTAAGAATACGATCGAGCGAATTTCACCAAATCTCCAGCAGCTCGATATTCTCATGACTCATGCTGGCCCTCAATCTCCTGACTTACCAACTGGCTCGATTTTTCTGGAACAACTCATCGAGTATCTTCAGCCGCGAGTGCATTTATTCGGGCATCATCATCGAGTTATTTACCGCGAAAATGATGCGACGAATTCTATATCTGTGGGGCTAGAACACTTGGAGTTCGATCGATATGGTAAAT
>NZ_PVWO01000640.1 GCF_003003845.1 Chamaesiphon polymorphus CCALA 037
GCATTGTCGCGGCAGACAGGTAGTACATTATTTATGACCTTGATGGCCGCCTTTGCCACCTTACTCTATCGTTACAGTGGTCAGTCAGATGTGGTGATTGGTTCTCCCATTGCCAATCGCAACCGGAGTGAAATTGAGTCATCGATCGGCTTTTTTGTAAATACGTTAGTCTTGAGAACTCGATTAGAGGATAATCCCCGTTTCGAGCAGTTACTGACGCAAGTACGAGAAAATACACTCACCGCTTACGAACATCAGGATGTGCCCTTTGAGCAGATTGTTGAGGCATTACAACCCCAACGCTCGATGAGCCATTCCCCTCTGTTTCAGGTGATGTTTACCTTACAAAATACGCCGCTAGGTGAGATTGAATTACCCAGCGTGAAATTGAGTGAGTTAAACACTCAGAGCACTATTGCCAAGTTCGATTTAACCCTATCAATAAGTGAAAGTTTGATAGGACTGGAGTGTGAATGGGAATACAACACCGACTTGTTTGATAAGTCAACCATCGAGCGGATGGCAAGTCATTTTGAGAACTTGTTATCAGCCATTGTCGCAAATCCACATCAAACACTTAGTGAATTGCCGTTGTTGAGTGAGTCCGAACGCCATCAGTTACTCTTCGACTGGAATAATACCGCGAGGGAATATCCCCAAGATAAATGTATCCATCAATTATTTGAAGAACAAGTAGCCAAAACCCCCAAGGCGATCGCCGTAGTGTTCGAGCAACAAGAATTAACCTATCAACAGTTAAATCACCGCGCCAATCAGCTAGCACATCATCTCCAAACGTTAGGAGTCAAACCTGAAGTCCTGGTGGGCATTTGTGTCGAACGATCGCTAGAAATGGTGGTGGGATTATTGGGGATTCTCAAAGCAGGTGGAGCTTATGTCCCTCTAGACCCCAGCTATCCGACAGAACGCTTGAGTTATATGGTAAGTGATGCGGAGATAGAAGTATTGTTGACACAAGAAAACTTGTTGTCTACACTGCCCTCCCATGTAGCTCAGGTAGTTTGTTTGGATCCCGATGGCGGGGTAATTGAATCTCACAGTCCAGAGAATTTGGTGACTAGTGTTAGTGCAGCTAATCTGGCTTATGTCATCTACACCTCCGGCTCGACTGGAGCACCCAAGGGAGTTCAAATTTGTCACAGTAGTGTGGTAAATTTTTTATCCGACATGCGGTGTTTTCCTGGAGTATCTCCAGAAGACACCTTCAATGCAGTTACGACTATTTCCTTTGATATCGCAGCCCTAGAGCTTTATTTACCATTATTGGTAGGCGCAAAAATTTGGCTAGTCTCTAGTGAAGTTGCTACTGATGGAGAGCGACTTTTGTCGGAGTTATCTCGATCGAGGATAACTGTGATGCAAGCTACTCCAGCTACTTGGCAAATGCTACTAGCGAGTGGTTGGTCTTGTGACTATCCCCTCAAAGTATTGTGTGGTGGTGAAGCATTATCGGCTCGATTAGCTCATCAAATTCTAGAAACTGGGAGCGAATTATGGAATCTGTATGGTCCAACAGAAGTAACTATCTGGTCTCTAATTGCGCACCTGAGAGTAGTAACCACCGAAAATAAACCTTCGGCGATCGGTCGTCCGATTGCCAACACGCAAGTTTACATTCTCGACTCACAACTCCAACCAGTACCAATTGGCGTCGCTGGAGAACTCCACATCGGGGGCGATGGATTAGCCCGTGGCTACCTCAACCGTCCAGAGTTAACAGCCGAGAAATTCATCCCCAATCCCTTCTCACCAGACAGCTCGGCACGGTTATATAAAACTGGCGACCTAGCACGTTACCAACCAGATGGCAATATTGAATTCCTGGGACGTATCGACCATCAAGTCAAGATTCGCGGGTTCCGCATTGAGTTGGGGGAGATCGAAGCAGTGCTCAGTAGTCATCCCCATGTCCGACAAGCAGTTGCCATCGCCACCGAGGATCCGACTGGCAACCAACGACTAATAGCCTATGTAGTCAGTGAGCAAGAGAACCTCAGTACTCAAAAACTGCGGGAATTCCTGCAACAGCAACTGCCCGCGTACATGGTACCCGCTGCCTTCGTCACTCTCGATACCCTCCCATTGACTCCTAATGGCAAAGTAGACCGCAAAGCACTACCCGCACCAGATGGTGAGATCGAGCGCACACAAGAATATGTCGCCCCACACACACCAAATCAAGAAATCGTCGCCCACATCTTCACCACCGTCTTAGGGGTCGAAAAAGTCGGCATTCACGACAACTTCTTTGAATTAGGCGGACATTCGTTATTAGCAACCCAATTAACCTCCCGACTCAAACACAGCTTTACCGTAGACATCCCCCTGCGAGCTGTATTTGAAGCTCCGACTGTCGTGCAACTAGAGCGCACCATCACCCAATTACGCACACAGAAGCAAGGATGGAGCCTACCAGCAATCGAGCGCATTGCCCCAAGTAGCGAATCCATTCCTCTGTCCTTTGCTCAAGAACGACTGTGGTTCCTCAACCAACTCGAAGGCGCATCGGCGACTTACAATATACCCGCCGCCCTGCGGCTGACTGGGGACTTAAATCTCGATGCCTTCGATCGCTCCCTAACCGAAATCGTCCGTCGCCACGAAGCACTGCGCACCAGTTTTAACGCAGTCAATGGCACACCGATGCAGGTGATTCAACCAGCCGCCAGCATGGATATAGCGGTGACAGACTTACAACACCTCACCGACACCGAACGGGAAGTGGTGCTCGAACAACAC
>NZ_PVWO01000641.1 GCF_003003845.1 Chamaesiphon polymorphus CCALA 037
TGGCTTTGATTCGCTGTTCATTGTTTTTCTTCGATCTTACTCTCGATCGCCATATCATACATCAATTCAGCAACGCCTTATTATTATGTTTGACGACGGAAGACGATTCGAGGCATTGTCGTCTTCATTTGAGAGCCTTGCAAGACGTTAGTAACCTCAATTGCATCCTTTACATCGTTATCGATCGTGTGTGGCGGTTGTTGAGCTATCTCTAAATAAGCGACGACTTCTTCCATGCCACAATCGATCGGATAGATTTCAATCAATTCTAATAAACTAATCTCAGATCGAGATTTGAGTGCTATAGCAATCTGGGTGAGTAGTTTTTGCTGCATTATAAATTAACGGTAGAGAACTTGTTGAAATTTAAATACATTGCTGCTATGTTATAGCTGCGGAGGTTGACATTTCTAATGGAACCAAATCTTTATTAAGGATAAACTCACCCTCTTCAAGTATGATAAGATCTCCAGGTTGTAACTCGAAAGAGATTGGATTTTCTTGATATGAAATGCCTCTGCTAAACCAAGTTGTTAAAAATTCCTCCTTGGACATTAGCCCCTGAAAACCATAAAGACTTACTCGGTAGGCTGGCAATTGGCTCTGAGCGATTCGTAAAATATATTCTAGTGTTTCTCTATGTTGACGAGATTTATATTTTGATAGGAATCTTTTGCTCTCTCTGGCGATCTTTAGATCGATACCAGGAATTGATGTTAATTTGGCTGCGGCAAGCTTAATCCGATCGCGTTCGGCTTCGCTATAGAAGCGAGATTCAAGATTACGGATGTATTGGGATAGAGACAACTTAGATTTGAAAAAATCAATTATCCTTTGATGCCAAACTAAAGTAAATAAAGCATGAGTATAGTAGAACAGCTTATCGTCGAAACTGTCTAGGATTGGTGACTCATCTATTGCTAGAGAATCAAATATTTCTACGATCTTCTGTCCAACTACCATAACGCTGAATATGAAACCATAGCCGTCTTAGCACTAGTTTAATAGCAGGAATTCCACGGTTTCGAGCATTGGCTTTATCCAGAGCGAGTTGGGTCAAACGGTCGATAATTAAATTTTTAGCAAGATTTGAATTCATAGTTCATTTATGATTTTTATCATCTAAAAAATCTCCTATTTACTTAAACAAAGCTACGATCTGTAGTACAATCTTACCCTATTTTAAGAAATACTAACCCATCAATATCGTAAAAACCGCCATGAGATCGAGTTAATCTAATCCGATCGCCTGATAATAGAACAGACAACAAAATTTGTCCAATTGGCAAAAGTTCAGCTAAATCTGCAAAATTAGTCACCCCAGACTCGATCGCGTCAATCGTAGTTTGCACCCACTCCTCGATCTTTTCCTCGTGGGCTATATCCAAAGCAGATCGGAAATCAGCTAGCTTTAAGGCTGCATCTTTACTTACTAGAGCGATGGCAGGTGCCGCTTGTCGAGTGGTGGGATAGTCAGTTTCAACCGTCTCCACCAAATCCCCTAGATCCCACTCCATCCGACCTAGCACCAGCTCGTCGAAAATCGTTCGATCGTATGGTGGCTCGACTAATTCCCCCACAAATAAAGATGGCTGCTGCTGCCACTCATCCAATAGCTTAATTGCCCGATCTCGATAACAATCCGCCCAAGTAACTAAAGCATCGCCAGCAGGTTCTAAATCCAACGAACCAATCCAATTGCTCAAATCGATGATATTTGCGTCCTCTGGAGCTGCACTCACTCGATCGAGCAATGTCCAGATCGTAAGTTGTTCGATTTTAGTCTCAGACCGACTTAGGTTAATAGACATGGCAATCGGTTAACGGACAAAGGCTAGCATCAAATTCTCTAGTCACACGAAATGTAACCAGGGAAATACCGTGTTTGGTGGAGAGTGCCAAGAGAATGTTGCGCCCTGACTCCTGAAGTTGAGCCTTTGTCATTCCCAGGCAATGACGCGCCTCAATCCGATCCTTCATCACCGACCCACAATACAGCCGCGCCCCGATCGCGTGGATGGTGTTATTCGACAGATTTATCCACAGACACAATTCCGCAGCGTAGACCTTCGGAACGATAGAGTCAGTCTGCTCGGTGGCGGAACCTAGCCCCTGACCAATCGCGGCGTTTTGCCGCCGTTCCTTCCGCCGGATTGCCGTAGCCGCTTTAGTGCGATGGTACGAACGCCTGTCGGGACAACGATTGTCGTCCCAGCAGTTCTTCTCTCGCGCCTGGGGTGCAGACAACTTCGCGCAAGCCTGACAATTATGCGGCAGTTTCGCTGGCATCACCCTCACCCCGCCATTCAAACTCAATCCGTTTTTCTGCTTGAACGAATTTAATGTCAAACAGGTCGAATACAACTTCACGCCCTAGCAATAGTGGTGCTGGGGCAATATCTGAAATCAGCCAAGCTACTGGAGCTTTGAAGGCGCGTCCGTCAATCGTCAAATCGAGCGAGCGATTGACATACTGAATTTCCCCACCAACTCCCTCGCCCGTTCGGGGTATTTCTTCAGGTAATAGCGTCATACCTAGCAAATATCCGAGTTCGCGATCGATTAGCGAAACTTCAGAGCCAGAATCAACGACCATATAGATATTTTGTTGGCGACCGTTAAGGCCGATTCTCGTTCCGAGAGGCTTCGCCAACGTCACTGGATAAAGTGGATTCCAACTTACGGTTCGCTCATTTTCAGGGAGGGTCATCAGATTGTGGCCCAAGGCAAGTATAAATCTCAACTGGAAAGTTC
>NZ_PVWO01000140.1 GCF_003003845.1 Chamaesiphon polymorphus CCALA 037
TGGTGACAGGTAGTGCGGATCTGACGCTCAAACTCTGGGATTTAGAGACGGGAGTCTGCGTGCGGACATTAACTGGGCACGAAGCCGAGATTCGGACGGTGGCTATTCGAGAGATCGACGGGCGCACCCTCATCGTCAGCGGCGGCGATGATGCCCAGCTCAAGCTGTGGGATGCCGCCACGGGGGAATGCCTGCAAACCTTTACCGGACATCAAGAGCGGGTATTTTGCTGCGCCTTTCATCCCAACGGTAGGCAAATCCTATCGGGCGGCGGCGATGGGTTGGTGAAAATCTGGGAGATCGCGACCGGAAAATGTCTGAAAACCCTAGCTGGACACACTAACTGGGCGATCGCCGTCGCCTGGAGCCAAGACGGACAAACGATCGTCAGCGGTAGCCCCGATCGCACGGTCAAAATTTGGCAAATCGAGAGCGGACAATGCGCTCGAACCATTCAGGGCAGCGATCGGGGGATTAGAACTGTCAACTGGAATAGCGATGGCTCGATCGTCGCCAGCGGCGGGAACGATCGGCTCGTGCGGCTGTGGGATGTCGATCGCGAAACCTGTTTGCACACGCTTTCCGGTCATAATAACTGGATTTGGTGGATCGAATTCGCACCCACCGGATTGCCAGATATCCTCGCCTGTGCTAGTTTTGAACCGACGGTACATCTATGGGATACACGCGCGGGTGCGATCGTGGCGAGTTTCACGCCAGGGATTAACTGGATTATCGGTGCGGTATTTAGCCAGTCGGGTCGAGAATTAGTAATGGCGGGCGATAGTCCCGATATCCACATCTGGAGTGTCGAACCACCCCGATCGATCCAAACCCTCACCACGTCCCATCGCGGTTATATCTGGGGCGTAGCAGCCCATCCGCAGGGCAGATCGATCGCGACTGGTGGCGAAGATGGAATGGTGACACTATGCGATCGCGACACGGGAACGGAACGAAAATTATTAGGACATCAAGGACAAGTCTACTGCGTTGCCTTCAGTCCAGACGGCGATTTATTAGCCAGTGGCAGTCTAGACGGCACGGTAAGAGTGTGGAGCGTCGAGACGGGGGAATGTATGATGGTCTTGACCGGACACACCGACCAAGTGTATCACATCGCCTTCGCCCGCCATCCCATTCAGGGCGCGCCCTCGTTATTAGGCAGTTGTAGCGGCGATCTGACCATCAAAATTTGGGATCTCGATACTCAAAGTTGTTATCGCACCCTCACCGGACACACCGATTATGTCGCCTCGATCGCCTTTTGTCCCAACCCAGAGACACCCTATTTATTATTAAGTGGTAGTTACGATGAAAATTTGCGGATTTGGGACGTTCGCACGGGCGAATGCGTGAAAGTTTTGACAACCGATCGACTCTACGAAGGCACGATCGTTAAAGGCGTGACGGGTTTAACCGAAGCACAACAAATCGCCCTGCGGGAATTAGGCGCGTTGGCGTAGCCTCAGCAACACTAAATTGGTTAGCAAAGATCTCTGGCATCGGCTACAGTTAGTCATCTCAGCTCTCGATTCCCGATCGAGCAAAAACTCGAAGCTGAGCAATCTATTCTAAATCTCGTGATAAACTCCTGTAAGCTCATTTGTTCTTCGATCGCGATGGCTAATTTACCTCATCCAGTTCAATATCAGGGCAGTAAGCGCAGCCTCGCGACACATATTCTGAGGTTTTTGCCTAACCACATAGAGAGGTTAGTCGAGCCTTTTGCTGGAACTGCGGCAATTAGCATCGCTGCTGCTGCCCAACAAAGTGCTCAAAACTTTTGGTTAAACGATTTGAATCAGCCGCTTGTCAAATTGTTCGAGCTAATTATCGAACATCCACAAGATTTGGCAGATGCCTATCTTGATATATGGAGCGAACAACATTCAGATTCGATCGGCCATTATTTTGAAGTCAGAAAAAAATTCAATCAAACAAACGATCCAAATCTATTTCTATATTTACTTGCCAGATGTGTGAAAGGGGCTGTTCGTTATAATTCTGAAGGATTATTCAATCAAAGTCCTGACAAAAGACGAAAAGGAACGCAGCCTGAAACTATGAGAAAAAATATAGAGGGAGTGTCCAGACTTCTCAAAGGCAAATGTCAGTTTACATCGTTGGATTATAAACAGGTATTAACCAAAGCCCAGAGCAATGACTTTGTTTATATGGATCCCCCTTATCAAGGTGTGTGTGGAAATAAAGATTCAAGATATTTTGCTGGCATTGACTTTGAGGATTTCGTTTTAGCACTCGAACACCTAAATGAAAGAGGAATAGCATTTGCAATTAGTTATGATGGTAGGCTAGGGAATAAAACTTTCGGTAGGTTGTTACCCGAAAGCTTAAGACTTAAGAGAATTGAAATCGAAGTTGGAAGATCTTCGCAATCAACACTGCTAGGTAGAGCGGAAACAACAATAGAGTCTTTGTATTTGTCACCAGATTTAGTAAGCCAACAATTTGCAGATCTGAAAAGATATATTAGCAAATCGCCAAAGCAACTGACGCTCCAAGAAAAGCATGAACACTTCTCAACAGCTACCCGATGACTTCGTGCAACTTTGTCAGTCAGTGACTGCAAAAAGACCAAAGGCAGTTATCGACCATATTCTGCAATATGGCTTTATTACAACCGAAGACTTAAAGGAAACATATGGCTATAATCATCCTCCCAGGGCTGCTAGAGATGTTCGAGAGCATGGTATTCCACTAGAAACCTTTCGAGTAACAGGAAGCGACGGCAGAAAAATAGCGGCTTATAGATTTGGAGATGTCAGCAAAGCTAGGTTTTCGAGATTCTCTGGTAGGACTGGTTTATCAAAACAGATTAAAGATGAGTTGATTAGGCGATACGGTTGTAAATGCTTTATTTATCTAGAGGAAGTTAGCAAAAGTGAGTTACAAATAGACCATCGTGTCCCTTTTGAAGTTGATGGCGAACCAGATTTAGAGCCAGAAAACTTTATGTTGCTGTGCGGCTCTGCAAATAGAGCAAAATCTTGGTCGTGCGAGCATTGCGAAAATTGGATTGGTGTTAAAGATAAATCTATTTGCTTATCGTGCTACTGGGCATATCCAGAAAATTATGCTCATATTGCAATGCGTCAAGTTAGGAGAGTAGATCTGTTGTGGGAAGGAGATGATGTTGAAATATATGAAAGATTAAAGCAAAGAGCGAGCGGTATAGAAAAAGAAATCTCTGTGTTTGTGAAGGAAATTATCGAACGAGAGATAGGGAGCGATGGCGATGGCTAAAGCGCAGCAGCTCAACTTTATGAAGGTACGATCGTTAAAGGAGTAAGGGTTTAACTCAAAGCACAACAAATCGCCCTGCGGGAATTAGGCGCGTTAGCGTAGCAGCAGCAACGTTAAATCGGTTAGCAAACATCTCTGACATCAGCGATCGAGTTATAATCTCTGTCGGAACTTCAACTAAAAGAGATCGACACTCGATCGAGTCACAAGTCTACCCCCATCACAACTCATCGCAACGTTTTGGTCGTTGGCGAAGCCTATCCTTGGATAATCGCAGCTATGGGTAGAGGAGGTGGAGAAGTAGCAATGTTGCAGAAATAGGGTATTTCTGGGAAAAGAATACATCAACTAATCTCAAGAACTTCTGAACCCTTTACCACCTCGATTTAAAACATAAGTCGTTCAACTTCAACACAGGAGAATAGAAGTTTATGGGCTTTCAACTATCTGAAATTAAACTGTTTAGTCTTTCTCGTCACCGTCAGATGCTGTTATCTCGGATTAAGATGAGAGTGCTACTTGGTCTTCCCGAGCAGCTTAAAAAAGTTTTCTTCTACGGGAAAAATTGTTACTGCCCAGTTTGTGAAAGTCATATTCGTGAATACGAACGCTTTGGACACATAGCCAGGTTATGGTGTCCAGTCTGTGCATCAATGAGATGGCAAAGATTTGCGTGGCTATTCCTGCAACATCACACCAATCTCTTTGATGGAATGCCGAAAAAAATGCTACACATAGCACCTGAGATCGCTTTCGAGCCGAGACTAAAACAAGTGGCAAATCTTGATTATTTGACAGGCGATTTGTTTAATCCACAAGTTATGGTTAAGGTGGACATCACAGATATGCCTTTTCCGAATCATTCATTTGATGCGATCTTCTGTAGCCATGTGATGGAACACGTTCCGGACGATAGAAAAGCGTTAAGTGAATTGATGCGTGTGCTTTCTTCTGGTGGTTGGGCCATATTTCTAGTGCCTATTCGGATGAATAAACGCACTGACGAAGATCTAGGAGTAACCGATTCAAAAGAGCGTGAAAGGCGTTTTGGTCAACACGATCATGTTCGCTTTTATGGATGGGATTTTGAGGAACGCTTGAGAGATGCAGGGTTTCAAGTAACGGTAGTTCGGGCGAGCGATGTAATTGATGCTAATCAGTTCGATCGAGTAGGAATCACTAAGGACGAGGTTTTATTTTATTGTCAAAATAACTTAACTGATTCCTCCGAACTCCCAACCCCATCACTATCAATTTCATACCCTAATCCAGCAACGCCATTTCCTAATATTTAAAGAGTCAATTGTGAGATTGGAGTTCGTTGGCGTAGCTGCGCCACGAGGTAATCGCGCGTTCGCGTGGCTTTCCTTTTGGGAAATCATCGTCGGTAATCGATCTCACCGGACATACTGACGATCGAACCCGCTTGTCACAAAATCTCGCCCTACCTCGACTGCTATATATCAACTATTCCAGAGGATATATGGCAACAACAGACGTACTGATTATCGGTGGTGGATTGGCCGGATTGACAGCTAGTGCGATCCTTGCCAAAGCGGGGAAACAAGTCGTGTTATTGGAAAAAGCGGCAACTTTGGGCGGTCGATCGCGGACTCAGCATCAGTCAGATTTCTGCCTCAATCTCGGCCCTCACGCGCTCTACCAACAAGGGATTGCGGCGCGTACCTATCGCGAACTGGGTTTGCAGATCGTGGGTGGCGAACCGAAGGTCGCCCAGGGATCGGTTTACAGTCGAGATACATTGCAGCCAATTCCCTTCAGTCCTTTGACATTATTGAGATCGAGCCTGTTTACCTGGACGGAAAAATGGGAAACGATCCGATCGCTCCAACGGTTGACGAGTCTTAATCCGATCGAACAACGGGGTCGCACGATGGCCGAGTGGCTGGCGGTAAATGTGCGGGGCGAAAGTGTTAAAGCGTTTTTCCAAGCGGTGTTGCGGCTAGCAACCTATTGTGCCGATTTAGAATTATTAGATGCGGGATTGGCGATCGAGCAGTTTCAGCTCAGTTTAGGTGGCGTGTTGTATCTCGATCGCGGTTGGCAAACTTTAGTCGATGGATTAGTCGGTATTTCTCAACAGTTTGGGGCGAAGTTGTTGACAGCGCAGCAAATTAGTAAGGTGAAGATCTCTGGCTCATTTCCCACGGTGGAACTGGCAGATGGCAACACGATTACCGCAGCGCATGTAATTCTCGCAACAGATCCGACTACCGTACAGCAATTGCTGGGTGTAGAGTTTCCCACCATACCCATTCGGGCAGCCTGTCTGGATCTGGCTTTGCGGCGATTGCCGCAACCGGATCGCACATTCGCGATCGGTTTAGATCGACCCTTCTATTACTCTGTCCATTCGGCTTATAGTAAACTAGCTCCTGAATCTGGTGCTGTCGTCCATGTGGCGCGTTATCTGCGCCACGATGACGATCTGCCCGCAACGGAATTGCGATCGCAATTAGAAGCTTTTCTCGATCGACTCCAACCTGGTTGGCAACAGGAAGTCATCCATGCGAGATTCATGCCAAATTTGGCAGTCGCCCAAGATCTACCAGGGAAAAAGTCGATCGAGATCGAAATGCCTAACATCCATCTAGCAGGCGATTGGGTGGGCGATAAAGGGATGTTGAGCGATCGAGCGGTTGCCAGTGCGATCGCTGCTACACAACGCATTCTGCACGCCCTATGAACCACGCCGAACTGTTCTTGCAATATCGATCGCTATTATTTGGCATTGCCTATCGGATGTTAGGTAGTTTAGATGCCGAAGATATCGTCCAGGATACCTTTTTGCAATTCCAGAAATTGGATTTAGCGACGATCGTCAATCCCCGTGGATTATTAATTACGATCGTCACGCGCCGTTGTATCGATCTGCTCAAATCTGCCAGAGTACAACGGGAACAGTATGTGGGAACTTGGTTGCCAGAACCTTTGCCCACGGGAGATTTACTCGAAACAATCTCCCAGAAAGAAACCCTGAGCATGGCATTTATGTTGATGTTAGAAACTTTAACTCCAGTCGAACGGGCGGTATTTTTATTGCGCGATGTCTTCGATCTCGACTATGCCGAAATTGCCGATACGATCGATAAAAGTCCTCAAAACTGTCGCCAAATTGCCCATCGTGCCAGGATTAATATCGATCGCAAGCAAACAAGATACGAGATGTCAATGGAGCAGAAAGTTCGACTATTACAACAATTTTTAGTTGCTTGTAACGGACGAGATCTAGACAGTTTGATACGATTGCTGGCAGCAGATTGTAAGTTTTATTCCGATGGTGGGGGTAAGGCAACTGCGGCACTCAAACCAATATTTGGATGCGATCGAGTTATTAGCTTTCTGTCGAATGTGATGAAACAATTACCACCAGATTTACAAGTAATTGCGATCGAACTAAATGGCGAACCGAGCGTTATCCTGCAAACTGGCAATCTGGTGGCGCAAACATTGACCGTGAGGATAAGGGATGGAAAAATTGCCGAAATTTATGCCATTCGCAATCCCGATAAACTCGATCGATTGTCGCTGTAACAAGACAGGGTAAAGGGTAAAGGTGAAGAAGGTACGATCGCAGAAAAGCGCGTTGCCTTAGGCACAGCACTTGGCAAGTTACGACCAGAGAAAATAATCATCCTTGAATATCAAGCTTGCCAACCAGCCTAAATCTTAGCTAGACAAAGAGGTCTACCACGAAAATAGGTCAATTGGAATTTTCTTTCTTGGTAACTTGCCAAGTCGTGTAGGCACCGCAACGCAGTGCGCGCTCCATATAGGATGCTAAGGCGGCATCGTTTTCTCCCCAATTGCTAACCGTCTCTCCTCCTTCTTCATACATCCGATTCAAGGCTGCTTCGATTTCAGGATCGCCACCCGTAAACTCCTGAATTAAAGCTTGCCGACGGCGCACTAAAGCTTGTACCACTTCGCTGGCGGGGTCTGTTCCCCGCTCCATTTCCGCTCGAACTTGGGCGATTAGCTCTTCCCAATCGACTTGTGCCTGCTGCATTCTATCTTCTCCCAATAGTTCTTGACGTTGCTTCAGGGTTTCGAGTTGTTCGGGACTATAGTAGTTTTCGAGCATGTCCATAACTTGGATAATTTGGAGAACTTCTTCAACCGGAACTGTATCGAGTTTTGTGGCAGTTTGTTCGACAGTTTCTAAGCGGTCTAGAAGCTGTTGAGATAGCTCGATTTGTTTGCGAACTTTGGCAATATGCAATCGAACCATTTCGGCAAAGGCACGCTCGCCATTATCCAGGCAACTGCGCACATCTTCTAACGAAAACCCAATTTGCTTGAGGGTGACGATTTGCTGGAGCCGGATGATATCTTGCTTGTCATAAACGCGATAGCCAGATTCTGTCCGATGGGATGGCGATAATAATCCAATTTCATCGTAGTAGTGTAGCGTCCGGATCGACAAGCCCGTTCGTTTCGATAAATCGCCGACTTGAAAAGTGATAGATTCCATGGGTGCAACTTTTTTTAAACTCTCATTCATGAGAAACATTAACGCTCCTATCTTAAAACCCTCACCTAACGTGAGAGTCAAGAGGGGAGGCTGCTAAATTTTCAGATTCCCTGTTTGTGCGTCGCAATACGAGGTCGAGCGTAGGCTCCAAAGTTGCAGCTACTCCCGTTGTCGATCGAATTTCGCGCTCAATCCTTAGCGAGAGAACCCCAGATTCGATCGTCGAGTTGACTGCGCCAATGTTTAAAGAGTTGATTTTGGGGTTGGAGTTCGATCGCGCGATCGTAGTCAGCAATCGATCGATCGATTTGGCCGATTTGGGCATAAAAATTAGCCCGCTCTGCATACAAATAAGCGAGATCGGGATGAAAAAAGATCGCGCGATCGAGGTGAGCAATCGCGCCAGCTAAATCTCCACGATCGACACAGATATAAATGTCTGCGGCGATTGCGGTAATTTCTCCTTTGGGGTCGATATTGTGTGATTCCATAGCTCTGAGCGGCGTTGCTGAATTCAAGTATGAAAAGCTAGAGATGGGAGCGGGGAGCGATGCGCGCTCGTCGGGTTTCCCGACGGAATAGCGCATCAAGACAGCGGGGAGCGATTTACGCCGTAGACTACTAGCAACTTTGGTTAATTACTAAGATAGTCTTTCCTCCTGCTTCACACAGTGAGAAAAGGTCATAAAAAGTCAGATCGTGCGATCGCACCTAAGTCAGATCGACAGTTGAATCTCTCTCCCAGTCAGCTTTTTAGATTCTCAGAATTTCTCCGAAAATTAGCTTTCGCTCCGATCCGGGGCGATTTTTTGTACTAAAAATCCGGTTGTCCAGACTAGTTTGTATTGTTTGGATGCAGATATCCGGCAACTATGTTAGTGACTGGAACCAGCCCCAGACATGCGATCGAGCGCGATCGGCCATAGATAATTTAGTCAAATTGAATAATTTCGATCGAATACAACACCTTTGCTCACTTTTTCCCACTGTGTAATTCGATCGATTTGCATACTATTGGTTCATGAAGTTCGAGCGAGACATAAAATCGCATCGCCATTTATTCAAACAACAGAATTATCGGTAGTTGAAATTCAATTCAACTCATTTTATTGATGGAGGAAAAACCATGTCTACTATTGCTGCTGGTAACACCTTAGAAGCTCCAGTTCGATCGCTTAGTATCGCCGATCGTCGATCGACAAAAAGTCTAAATAGCAATCTTAAATTATCATCATCTCAACCACAGGAGAGCGGTAGCGTGGCTAATCCGAGCATCGATGACAGCAGCGACGAGGAGATTGTTAACACTATCCAGCAGTGGCACAGTCGTTTCCATCGAGAGTGTCCCGGACATAGTACCGCTACCCAAACTAGTATTATTCGGTGGTTGATGGGTGCAGATCTCGACAGATGCCATCGCTTCAGTGCGGCACAAATGGCGATCGTCACTCAAGGATGGGAATATCGTTATCAAGTCTTGCGCCAACGTTATTTAAGCGTACCACCTACCAAAGCTTACAAAAATCTGATGCAAAGATTGGGCGGTTTGGCAGTATTGCGACAAAAGATTCGCGCTTGGATTTCTACTAGTCGCGATCGGCAGCGAACGGTAGTAGATGTATTGCAAGAAGTCGTGCAAGAAATGACCGAGCGCGACAAATACATTCAACAGCAGATCGAGTGGATTTCTCAATGTACCAAAAATCCCCAGCTCCGTAACTCCTTACTGCTAGTGACGATCGAGGAATATTGCTCGCGATCGATTCGCAACCAACCATTAATTGCCTATCGATTTGTCAATTATCTACGGCGGAGTCAAAGTGGTGGCGTAACGTATCTTCCTCCAGACAATTTCGTCAAAATGGTTTCGGCGGAAGCCACAGCAGAGGGTGATGAAGAACCAGCAGTTAATTTAATCGACTACGTGCTGATGGAGGACAATCTAGCACAGCACGACTGGGAAGAAGCCCAAATTCTCCGCGCCGAAGTCCAACAGCGACTGTCGATCTATTTAACTGAAAAATTAGGTACTCATGCTAGTGAGTGGCTGAGATTGCACTTACTCGGGAAAAATCCCGAAGAGATTGCCGCAACTCTACAACTAGATCTCAAGGATGTGTATCGACTGCGGGAAAAAGTGGCTTACCACGCCAAAGCGTTAGCAATTAAGCACCAAACTGAGATCGTCGGCGAATGGCTTGGGATCTCGTTGCCAGAACATAATTTGGGTTTGACTGACAGCCAGTGGAAATCTTTCGATCGACAATTAACCCCCAAGCAGCGATACATTCTCACCAGTCTTAAAGCTGGAGAGGCAATCGCGACGATCGCGAAAGATCTTCACATCAAAACCAATCAGGTGGAGGGCGAATGGAAACAAATCTATCTGCTCGCGCAAACGATTCGCAATGGCGAACTCGTTCTCTAATTTAGGATCCGCTGTGCTGCTGCCGATCTGGTGCCAAGTCTGCGTTGTTAATCAACTCTCAACAGATCCGCATCCAGCTTTGAGCTGCCCTCTTGTTGTCTGAGTCTCTCCTTGAGAGCATCGGCGATACGTTTGATAAACCCTGCAATTGGCACGGCAAGTAGGAGTCCGAGCAGTCCGCCTACTTGAGATCCCGTCAGCACAGAGATGAACACAATGGCTGGATTGAGTCCAGTCATGCCGCTCATCAACCGAGGCGCGATGGCATTTTCAATGATCTTACCGACGACGATCGCGACTAGCAACACTTTGAGTCCCAACCAAATGTTTTGGAGAGCCAGCAGCGAGCTAATGACAATAATCGTCAGGGTACCGCCAAAGGGAATCAGACTGGCAAATCCAATTGTCAAACCAAATAACAATCCAAACGGAATCTGTAGCAGTAAGAACACCGTCATCAATGAGATCCCCTGGATCGTGGAGACGATCGCTTGACCCGCAAAATAACTTTGAAAACTTTGCTTGAGCGAGTCTTGAACTCGCTCGTACCAAGGTGTTGGCAGCCAGCTCCACAATCCATTCCACAACGATTCGCCACTAAACACCAATAAGATCGTCAGCACCAAAATTAACAGTAAATTTAAGGCACTGTTAATTGTCTCCACCGCAAGGAAGATCGCTTTGCGCGAGGCTAGTTGTAGAGTTTGAGTGACTCGCTCGCTCAATCCGGCGGTTAAATTAGTCAGCTCGATCGGAATATCTTGGAAAATCGGCAGCGTACTGAGGTTAGCAACCTGCTGCTGTGCGGCAGTCAGCCAAGCGGGTAGGCGATTGACAAATTCTTCTAATTGTTGAAACACCAGCGGCAACAGCCCAAAGCCGACCGCGCCGACTAGGGCAATCGCGATAACCAACACTAACCCGATCGACAAAGCTCTAGGGAACCCGCGTCGTTCCAAGAAGGCGATCGGATAATCTAGTAAAAATGTTACCAAACAAGCAGTAATGACGATACTAGAAATCGGCTGTAAGAAATGATAAAGTAGCCCAACTAGCCAGCCATTTAGAAAAATCAACGGAAACGCTAAACTAACTTGGAGCCATTGAGGTAGTTTTTGGTAAGAAAGCATTCGATCTTCAGCGGTTGCTACTTCAAGAGGTTTGGGCTTACTTCTATTAGCTTAACTTGAATGCCAGGTGGGATGTGTCTTCAAAATTTGCTAATTATCTCTCCCCATCGTTTGTAGCATCTGCCGAGTCCAAAGGACAGAAGTTGGCGATCGTGAAAGATCGGGTTCGATCGATCGCGGTTGAGACTGTCGGATCGGGATTTGGATTTTCAATATGTTTCAGTCCCGCAAGCGGGATTCAGGCTATAGCGACTTTGGGAATAGGCCGATTATCATCACGAGCTGGGTTTCAGTCCCGCAAGCGGGATTCAGGCTATAGCGACGATAGGGATTAGATGTTAGGGGTATTGGCGAACATGAACCGGATGAAGACGGTTAGGAGCGATCCAAGGGTGACGGTTAGGGCTAGACCTATAAATCCCCATAGTCGCCCGTCAAGCTTGGTGATAGAGGCTTCTACTAGGGTTAAGCGTGCGTTCACTTCTTTAAATTCTCCCTTGACTTCTGCAAAGCCTAGATCGATCTTCTTGTCTAGAGCGTTGATCAGGTCTTTCAGTTCGCGTAGGTCTGTTTCTGTTTTTTGTGACATGATGGTTGGTAATAGATTTTGACTTTGATACCGCCGCTAGTTCGTACCTAGTGGCGGTATTCTCATTTTAGACTTACGGTTCGCTCATTTGCAGGGAGGGTCATCAGATTGTGGCCCAAGGCAAGTATAAATCTCAACTGGAAAGTTCAATAACTGTAAAATGTTTTG